>JBDSKT010000311.1:0-3679 GCA_039916765.1 Sphingomonas sp. | reverse complement strand
TCGTAATAGCCGCCGGTCAGCAGGATCTTGAGATTGGGGTTGTACTTCATCGCCATCGCCAGGTCGGGCATGACGTTGGTCGCGCCGCGGATCGCGAAGGGCTGGCCCGGCTGCTTGTGGCTGAAATCCCAGGTGCGGAAGGTGTTGATGCTCGGTTTGAACACCCGGTCCTGCCCGTAATGCAGCGTGGTGCGGGCGTAATCGTTGAACGCCGAGACATAGGCCGAGCTGATGCTGGCCGATTGCGGATCGTAATCGGCGTCCTTGCTCAACGGGTCCATGTCCGGCCCCGAAAAGCGCGTGTCGAGCCGGCCGGTGGTGATGCCGGACTGGTTCTGCAGTTCCTTGGAGAATTGCCCGCCCGAAATGCGCAGGTCGGATTTGAGGATGTACGCCGCGGGCAGGCCGATCAGCTGCGACATCTGCTCGGCCACCTTCGCCTTGCGCGCCGGGTCGATCTCGGACCCCATCTGCAGCGCGGCGGCGTAATCGGTGTTGGCGAACTGTACCGCCTGGGCAAGGTACGTCTCGAGCTCGGCCGGGCGCGTGCCGCCGACGCGGTTGTGATACCAGGCGGTCGCCGCATAGGTCGGCAGCGTGGTGATGTACGCTTCGTCCGAGCCGGGGTTGAACTGCGGCGTGTCCGCCGACAGGTCGAAATTGAGGATCTGCGAGAGCATGATCACGCCGTTGAAATCGACCGCGTTGCCGGTCTCGAGCTGGTTGACCAGCACCGCGGCGCGCGGAGTGCCGTAACTCTCGCCGAAGATGTATTTGGGTGAATTCCACCGGGCATATTTGGAGAGGAAGCCCTTGATGAATTCGGCGAAGGCGTGGGCGTCGCCATCGACGCCGAAGAACGCCTTCTCCTTGTCCTTGCCCGCGATGCGGCTGAACCCGGTGCCCGGCGCGTCGATGAACACCAGGTCGGACACGTCGAGCAGGCTGTAATTGTTGTTGGTCACCGCATAGGGCGCGGCGGGCATGTGCGTATCGGTCGCGGTGACCACCCGGCGCGGGCCGAAGGCGCCCATGTGCAGCCACACGGTGGCCGAGCCCGGGCCGCCGTTGAACAGGAAGGTGATCGGCCGCGAGGAGGACGGCGCACCGTTCCTGAAATAGGCGGTGTAGAACATCGACGCTTCCGCCTGCGGCGCGTCCGACTTCTTGTCGCCGAGTTCGCCCGCCGCGCCCTTCTCCCGCCACGCCGCATCGTCCCACCCTTCCGGATGGACGACCATGGTGCCGGCGACGGTGTGATAGTCGATCCGCTGGCCACCGACCGAAACCGATCCGTTCGACGGCACCGCCTCGGCCTGGAACAGCACGCCGTGGTCGATCGAAGCATTGGCCGCGTCGGGCTGGTGCGCGTCCGCCGAAGCGGGCGCGACCGGAGGCTTCTTGGTCTCCTGCGCTGGCGAGGCCGCCGCCAAGCCGATCCCGCTGGTCGCCAGCAACACCTTGATAAAGCTCTTCACGGACACGCTCCCTCGCCTGTTGGAACGATCATCGTGCGCGATCCCGGTGTCCTATGCAACCGCATCACGTGCCAATCGGCGAGATTGCGACGAACCGTTGTCGCGAATGAAAAGGGGCGCCCCGCCGTCGCTGGCGGAGCGCCCCGTACAGGTGACCGGATAAGGCCGCTTACTTGTTGCCGTTATCCTTCACGCCGACGGTCGGCACGTCGATCGCCTTTTTCTCGGTCTTCACGGTCGGTACGTCTACCGTGGTCTTGGACGTACCGACAACGACTTCCTTGGACTTAACGTTGACGTCGGGCAGTTCGCCGCCCTTGGCGCTGACATCGACCTTGGGCATTTCACCACCCTTGACATCCGCGCTCCAGAAACCCGTTGCGAACAACAGGCCGACGATAACCAACGCGACAAGCACGATGCCGCCGATGATCATCCCGCCATTGCCGCGCCTCTCGACATGGGTCGTCGTGCCGTCTTCGTTGCGATACTCTGCCATGGTTTCACTCCACCCTGTTGGTCGCGGCAAAACGGCCGATGCGGTGCATTGTTCCGTGTCTGCAATCATCTCACTGCAACGCGACCGGGATCGACGCATGCTTCCCTTTCGTCGCGCCATCCGCTAAGGGCGCGCGACCATTTTCCTTTAAACTCTCAAGAGGCTTGTTTGGCAAAAGAAGAACTTCTCGAAATGCGCGGCCAAGTGGTCGAGTTGCTGCCCAATGCGATGTTCCGCGTCCGGCTGGAAAACGATCACGAAATTCTCGGCCACACCGCCGGCAAGATGCGCAAGAACCGTATTCGTGTGCTGGTCGGCGACGAGGTCCTCGTCGAATTGACCCCGTACGACTTGACCAAGGGTCGCATCACGTACCGCTTCATGCCTGGCCGCGGCGGGCCTGGCCCATCCTGACACCGGGCGTCGCTACCGTGAGCGGGAGGCCGCGCCTCGTGCTTGCTTCCTCCTCACCGCGTCGTCGCGATTTGCTGGCACGGCTCGGCGTCACGCCGGATCGCACCGCGTCCCCCGATATCGACGAAACGCCGCTCAAGGGTGAGTCGCCCCGCGCGTATGTGCTGCGCATCGCCGAAGCGAAGGCACACGCAGTGTCTCGCGCGGCGGACGAAGTCGTGCTTTCCGGCGACACGACCATCGCGGCGGGCCGGCGCATCCTGGGCAAACCCGATGACGAGGCCGATCTGCGGCGCATGCTCGCCCTGCTTTCCGGTCGCCGTCACCGCTGCCTGAGCGCGGTGTGCGCGATCGACGCGCACGGCCGCATGCGCAGCCGCCTTTCGGACACGATCGTGGCGTTCAAACCGCTCTCCGGCACGGAGATCGATCAATATGTCGCAAGCGGGGAAGGCATGGGCAAAGCGGGCGGATATGCGATCCAGGGCCGTGCCGAGGGCTGGGTGCGCTTCCTGTCGGGCAGTCATTCCGGCGTGGTGGGTTTGCCGCTGTATGAAACCCGCGCGTTGCTCGCCGCCGCAGGCGTAGCGCTTGGCTGAATGGCTCTACGAAGCCGGTATCGGCGAGGCACGCGCCGCCTTGGTCGAAGGCGGCGCGATCGTCGAGGCACGGATCGAGCTCGATGACGGTGCGCCCCGCGCGGGCGCTGTTCTCTCTGCCCGATTGGTCGATGCGAGCGAAGGCAGGGTCGCGCTGGCTTGTGGCGGAGAAGCGTTGCTGAACGGCGCGGCCGGTGTAACGCAAGGCGCCCAGCTAACCGTGCGGATCGTCCGCGAAGCGCTGACCGAGCCCGGCCGGCTGAAGCCGGCGCGCGCCATTCCAGTCGATGCCGAGCCTGGCGCCGGTCTCGATTTGCTGGGGCGCATCACGGAAACGGGCATACCCGTCCGGCAGATCCGCGCGCATGATCCCGATTTATTCGAGGCGGCCGGCTGGTCGGAAATACTCGAGGAAGCTCGTACCGGCGACATTGCCTTTCCCGGCGGAATGCTACGAATGATTCCAACAGCGGCGATGACCCTGTTCGATGTCGATGGCTCGGGTGATCTCGCATCGCTCGCCATCGCCGCCGCGACTGCGGTCGCCCGAGCGATCCGGCGCCATGATATCGGGGGGTCGATCGGGGTGGATTTCCCCACATTGCCGGACAAGTCCGCGCGCCAAGCCGTCGCGGCGGCGCTTGATACGGCGCTGCCTCCGCCGTTCGAGCGCACCACCGTCAACGGCT
>JBDSKT010000310.1:0-5230 GCA_039916765.1 Sphingomonas sp. | reverse complement strand
AGAGCTTTGTCGGCACCTTCGGATTTGCCGCAAAGGCGACGCTGCCGAGCATCAGGGATATCACGAGTATTCCAGCGATCAACTTCATGGCGCCGTCCTCTGCTTGGTCATCCTCTGAGTTGCCAATGCGCCGAACCTGAAAGGCACGAAAGCGCTCATCGCGCGCAAGCCGATCAAGCGACACAATCGAGGTCCGTTAGTGGGCTTAGATCTAGCAGCCGTGAAGACCCAAAAATACGACGTTCACTGCGGTGCGAGCATCTCTCGCCACCAGCCCTTCTTTTAGGTGAGGCGTAGCGGCAGGAAGTGGGCCGATTGCAGAATGTCAGCTCTGGGGAAACGATCCCGCAATTGCCGCCATCCGCGGCTCAAGTTCGGCAGTGTCGACCAGCGCCAACATTGCGGTCATTGCAGCCGTACAATTGGCGGCCGGATAACCGCCATTCTTTCATGGACTTGCGGGAGGCACCTTCGCTTCCAGGAGAGCAATTCCAGCGTTCCAAATCTGCCAAGGATTTTTTCGTAGGCAGATGTCGATTTCTGACACCGTTGTTCGTCGTCCTAGTAAGCCGCCAATCAGGATGGCCCGAGCGAGGAGACAGAAAATGCGCGTGATGGTGTTTGCAAAAGCGACCGAAGCCGCCGAACAGGGCCTGGTCCCGACCACCGAGATGCTGGAGGCCTTCGCGGCGATGGACAAATTTACCGAGGAGCTGGTGGGAGCCGGCGTTTTGGTAGCGGCAGCCGGACTCAAGCCCAGTTCGGAGGGCAAGCGCATAATCTGCGAGGGCGCCGATCGTACGGTGATCGATGGGCCGTTCGCCGAGACCCGCGAACTGGTCGCCGGCTTTTCGATCTGGGAAGTGAGAGATATGGAGGAAGCCATCGCTTGGGCGAAACGCGCGCCCAGTGCTCCGGGAAAGAGCGAGATGGAGATCCGGCCATTTTACGAGGCTGCGGACTTGGCCGACTTCGTGTCGGCCGAGGAACTGGCGACCCCGAGAGACGGCGAGCGCGGCAAGATCGGCGTGGCATGACCGCTCGGATCGCTGCTGGCGGGAGAACTTGCGTTGCCCGTCGTATCGACCGACAACATGGCGTGACCACGAGCGACACGCATCGGGCAATCGAGGCTGTTTTCCGCATCGAGCGGGCGAGGCTCATTGCGGGGCTCGCCCGGATGCTCCGCGATGTCGATTGCGCGGAGGAATTGGCGCAAGATGCGCTGGTTACGGCACTCGCCGAATGGCCCGGGGCTGGTATTCCGAACAATCCGGGCGCTTGGCTCATGGCCGTCGCCAAGCGGCGCGCGATCGATATCCTCCGGCGCGACAAGATGCGGGCGCAAAAGCACGACGAGATCGCGCATACGCTGGACGACGCCGATGACAGCGCAGCCAAGGCGATCGAGTCGGCAATGGACGACGATCTTGGCGACGATTTGCTTGGCCTTATTTTCACTGCCTGTCACCCGATCCTGTCGCGCGAGGCGCGCGCGGCTCTGACACTGCGCGTCGTCGGTGGACTCACGACCGACGAGATCGCCCGCGCCTTCCTGTCGAGTGAGCCAACGATCGCACAGCGGATCGTGCGCGCGAAGAAGGCGATCACGAAGGCCGGCTTAACATTCGAGACGCCGCGCGGCGCCGAACTCGCGGCTCGGCTGTCATCGGTCCTCGAGGTGATCTACCTGATCTTCAACGAAGGCTATGCCGCTACGACAGGCGACGATTTGGTCCGGCCAAGCTTGGTCCGGGAGGCGATCCGTATCGGTCGCATCCTGGCCGGGCTGATGCGCGAAAATGCCGAAGTGCTCGGCTTGCTGGCCCTAATGGAAATACAGGCCTCGCGCTTTGACGCACGTACCGGCCCTGATGGCGCCTTTGTCCCGCTCGATCGTCAGGATCGTGCGCGCTGGGACTGGTTACTGATCGCTCGCGGGCTCGATGCGCTGGCTTGTGCAGAGGCTCTTGGTGGCAGCGGTCCCTATGTACTGCAAGCGGCACTTGCCGCGTGCCATGCCCGAGCGCGCCGGTCCGACGAAACCGATTGGCAAAGGATCTCGGCGCTCTACGATCAATTGACGATTACATTGCCTTCACCGGTCATCGACCTCAATCGCGCGATCGCGCACAGCAAGGCGTTTGGACCTGAAGCCGGATTACTCCTGTTAGAGTCCATCACCCAGTCTGGCGTACTCCGCCAATACGCGCCCCTTTATGCGGCGCAGGCCGACATGCTCTTTCGCACCGGCCGATCAGCCGATGCGCGTCCGGCCTTCGAGGCCGCTGCCGCGCTGACGCGCAATACCCAGGAGAGAACCTTCCTCCTCGCCCGCGCAGAGGCTTGCCGTCCCAAGCATTGAAATCAATTTACCCGTGCACGCACCCAAAAACATTTTTGAATGATGTCGATTCTCGACGCGGTCGTTCGTCGTCCTGATGCAGCTTGAAAAGCGGCGGCAAATCAGGAGGCAGAACGATGCGTATGATGGTGTTCTCAAAGGCGACCAGCGACCGAGATAGCGGGCGACCCAGCGCAATCTTTAAATCGATGACGAACGCCCTGACAATGATCGTCTTCGGACTGATTTGTACGGTTTCTCCTTCGCTCGCAGTACAGTCCTCTGCTGCGGCTTCGGCTGCGCCCTCTTCGTCCATGGCCCCGACCAGCGCGTATCTTATGGATCGAACCCAAGAGATTGCCCTCGCCAGAAGCGCGGCGCCTGCGCCGATCTCGAACGATGCGACCATTCTCGTTCTGACCCGCACCGGCTACGAAACGGCCGTTCAGGGCAGCAATGGATTCGTCTGCTGGGTGGGGCGTGGGTTTAGCGGCGCTCCGGACTGGAACGAGCGATGGAATCCGAAAATCCGCGCAGCTGGCTGCTACAATCCCCAGGCCGCGCGCTCGATGACACCCATTGCCAAACTTCGGACGGCCATGACGCTTGCTGGCCGGCCCGACACCGAGATCATTGACCGCATTAAGCTTGCCTTACGAACCAAGGAAATCCCGCCGCTGGAGGCGGGGGCAATGTGCTACATGATGTCGAAAGATGCTTATCTGACCAATGCGGGTAGCCACGGAATGGCACATATCATGTTCTTCATTCCGTCCCAGAATGGTGACAGTTGGGGCGCGAACTTGCCGGGCGCGCCAGTTTTCGGAGGCAGCTATTGGTTTTTTCTGCCAGAACATAAAGCCGAAGCGGCTTCTCTACCGCCCGTAACAGTACTCCTCATTGGGGTCGGTACATAGTCGGACGGCACGCCTGCGACGATGACGGCGATGTAGTCGTCGTTCGACATCGCTGTTCGCGGCTCTAGCTGCCCGTCGGTTGTCGCCAACACTTCGGACTTTCATGGGCGACATAGGGCTCGCGTGAACGGCGGGTTTTGGGAAAATCGATTGACGTGGTGAACGACGACAATTGGGGCGCGTTGCCGTCAGACCGGTTTTCAACCAGACTCGGACCGGAAGTGGACTGGCGGCTTTTCGGTCGGACAGGCTCGAAAGCGGGAGGGGCATCGACTCATCTCGGGGATACAGCGATCGTCGCGGCGCTCAGCCCCGCGAGCGTCGGCACGTTGTGAAGCGGGCTCAGCGCCCAACTGCCCAGTGCCAACCAACCGCTAATCCGAGCCGGGGGTTACCCGGACCTGGCGGCGTTCATAGAACGCGGTGGCTCAATTTTCTGGCTTCGGGCTTGCGATGGACCAGAGCACGCCGAATGGGTCCACCAAACGCCCGAAGCCGCCAAATGGTAGTTGCTGCCACGGGGTCATCACTCGACAACCCGCAGCTTCGCCACGCGCCATCCAGTCGCCGCCGTCCGGTATTGAAAGATGCATGGCGATGCTGCGGGTCGGTTGAAAGACATGCGCCGGGTCGGGATGAAAGTCAGTCAGGTATTGCCGGGCATCTCGTCTATCCGACGCTCGAATTGGGCGCTGCGTACGACAAGGCGATGCAAACTCAGATCTTTGGGCCGCTCGGCATGACCAACACGACGTTCGACATACGTCGTGCACTATCCCGCAATCACGCCAGTCCCCACTTCTCAGACCTGAATTTCACGCCCATGCGCGCGAGCATCGGGCTTGATTACGGCATCGTTGCCTATCGGCCGGCCGGCGGCGCTTGGTCGTCCGCGCATGACATGATCAAATATGTGCAGCTGGAGCTTACGAAGGGAGTGCTGCCCGACGGGCGGCGATTGGTTTCCGCAGCAAACCTTCTGCAGCGGCGCGCCTTCAGTGTTCCGGTCGGCGAAGACGCCTATTATGGCAAGGGACTGATGATCGACACGGGCACGGGTGTCGAGGTCATTCATCACGGCGGCACGATGCCGGGTTATGCATCCGACATTTTCGCTATTCCGGACGCTCAGGTGGGCGCGGTGATCCTGACCAATTCCGACGAGGGTCAGCTACTGACGCGCCCCTTCATGCGTCGGTTGCTCGAACTCCTCTACGACGGTCATCCTGAAGCGACGGGTGACGTCACGGCCGTTGCCGGTCGGGTAAGAGCACAACTCGGCGCGGAAAGGGCCAATATGACCGTGCCGCCGGATGCCGGCGTAGTGGCCAGCCCAGCGCATGAATATCGCAATCCGGAACTCGGCAATCTTACCGTTACACAAACAAACGGTGCGGTTCGCTTCGACTTCGGCACGTGGGGAAGCGCCGTCGCGTCACGTCGCGGCAGCGATGGCAGCGCTTCGCTCGTGCTATTGGTTCCCCCGGGCATCGGCTATGACTTTATCGTGGGCGACAAAGCCGGCCAGCGAACGCTTACGCTTCGCGATGGGCAGCACCAATATGTCTACATCGAAAGACGGTAAGCCGGGAGAAGCGGAACGCGCACCGGACCGCCTGGTCAATTCGGACACGCAGGAGAGAAGCTTGGACTCGGGACCGGAGATCGAACCGCATATCCATCATCATACCGGGCACCGCTGGCTCGACATTACGTTGGGCGTTAGCGCGATCGCGATCTCATTGTTCTCTGCGATCATGACAATCGGGCACGGTCGCGCGATGGAGCGGATGGTCGATCAGAACGCCCGAATGGTGCAAGCAAGCACATGGCCCTATCTGACGATGGCGGTGTCCAACAGCGATCTGAAAGGACAGCCGCTGTACGAGGCCGCCCTCGAAAATAACGGGGTTGGTCCGGCGCGGATCCGATCCATCACGTTTGCGTATGGGGACCATTCTGCGCGGAA
>JBDSKT010000309.1:0-10861 GCA_039916765.1 Sphingomonas sp. | reverse complement strand
AATCGCCGACTTCCTGATCGCGCTGTCGGATCGCGGCGAGACGAGCATCGAGATTGCGGAAGCCGCGCGCGCGCTGCGCGATCGCTTCATCCCGATCGATGCGCCGCCTGACGCGATAGACGTCTGTGGCACCGGCGGCGACGGGCACCACACGCTCAACGTCTCCACCGCCGTGTCGATCGTCGTCGCTGCATGCGGCGTGCCGGTCGCCAAGCATGGCAATCGCGCCGCCTCCTCCAAGGCGGGCGCCGCCGACACGCTCGAGGCACTCGGCCTCGACATGGAACGCGCCGGTGCCACCGCCGAGGAGAGCCTGCGCGATATCGGCATCTGCTTCCTGTTCGCCGCCAATCATCACCCGGCGATGAAGCGTATCACACCCATCCGCCGGCGCATCGGCAAGCGCACGATCTTCAATTTGATGGGCCCCCTGGCCAACCCCGCCCGTGTCAGGCGCCAGCTTATCGGCATCGCGCGCCCCGATTACGCAGCCGTCTATGCCGGGGCGCTGGCGATGCTGGGCACCGAGGCGGGGCTGATCGTTTCGGGCGAAGAAGGGCTGGACGAAATTTCAGGGGCCGGGCCGAGCATCGCCGTGACGATCGGCGATGTCCCCATTCCCCCACGCATCGCGCCTGAGGATGCCGGTTTGCCGCGCCATCCGATCGCGGCACTCCATGGCGGCGATCCCGCCTACAACGCCGCGGCGCTGCACCGCCTGCTGAAAGGCGAGCACGGTGCATATCGCGACGCGGTGTTGCTGAATGCCGCCGCCGCGCTGATTGTGGCTGGCCGCGCCGACACGCTCGCAGTCGGAGCGGGTCAGGCGGCCGAGGCGCTGGACAGCGGCGCGTCCGACGCGCTCCTCGCGCGTTGGATAGCGTACGTATGAGCGACATCCTCACCCGCATCCTCGAAACGAAGCGCGCCGAAGTTGCCGCGCGCAAGGCAACAATGCGGCTTGCCGAGATCGACGCTCGCATCGCGGCGCAGTCCAAGCCACGGGGCTTCCGTGCAGCACTCGACGTCGCAGCAAAGGCCGGCCACGCGCTCATCGCGGAAATCAAGAAGGCAAGCCCTTCAAAGGGCCTCATCCGCGCCGATTTCGATCCTCCCGCGCACGCCCGCGCGTATCAGGCGGGCGGCGCGGCATGCCTCTCGGTGCTGACCGACGAGCCCTGGTTCCAGGGCACGGACGCGGACCTCACCGCTGCACGTGACGCGTGCGCGCTACCCGTGCTGCGCAAGGATTTCATGGTCGACCCTTGGCAGGTGCCCGAATCGCGCGCGCTCGGTGCCGATGCGGTCCTGCTCATCATGGCCGCGCTTGACGACCACTTGCTGGCCGACATCGAGGCGAGCGCGATCGACTGCGGGATGGACGTGCTGGTCGAGGTGCACGACGCCGAGGAAATGGCGCGCGCGATGAAATTGAAGTCGCGACTGATCGGCGTCAACAACCGCGACCTGCGCGACTTCACGGTCGATTTCAGGCGTACGTACGACTTGATCGGTCGAGCACCCCCTGGATGCACGTTCGTTGCGGAAAGCGGCCTGATGACGCGAGACGATCTCGACACGATGGCTGGTGGCGGCGTGCATTGCTTTTTGATCGGCGAGGCACTGATGCGGCAGGCGGATATCGAAGCCGCGACCCGGGCGCTGGTTGGATGAGCGACCTCACCCATCTCGATGCGTTAGGGGCCGCGCATATGGTCGATGTCGCGAACAAGGCCGTCACCGCGCGCGAGGCGGTCGCCGCGGGCCGCATCGACATGAGCGCCGCCGCGCTCGCGGCAATCCGGGACGGCGCCGCGACCAAGGGTGACGTGCTTGCCGTCGCGCGGATCGCCGGCATCATGGCGGCGAAGAAAACGGCCGAGCTGATCCCGCTCTGCCACCCTCTGCCCCTCACCCGCATAAGCATCGACCTGGCGCTGGACGATACTGGCCTTGTCGCGACCGCCACCGCCGCGACCGACGCGAAGACCGGGGTCGAGATGGAGGCGCTCACCGCGGTCACCGTCGCGCTGCTGACGGTCTACGACATGGCCAAGGCGGTCGATAAGGGCATGACCATCCGCGACGTCAGGCTGGTCAGCAAGACCGGTGGCAAATCCGGCGATTGGCGGGCGTAACGCCCTCACGGCAAAATCACCGCCCGGCCAGCACGATCGATACGGTCCCCTTGCCATAGACCGGCAGGTACAACCCCAGCCCGCTTGCCTTCAGCGATCCCGTGCGTACGTCATCGATCCGCGCCCGGATGACCAGCTTGCCCTCGCGCTTCTCCTCGATCGCATGGTCGATTTTGCCCATCAGCTTGTCGTAATCGTTCGCGAAATTCTGCGTCAGCGCGGTCGCGATGGTCGCCGATAGTCCGGGCGCGTTGGCCATCTTGAGCAGCAGGTTGGTGCCGGTATTGTCGGTCAGTCCGCTGACGGCAAGATCGGCGAACGATACCTGCCGCGTGTTGGGCGGATTGAGTGGCGTGCCGGTAAGCCAGATCGTCCCGCGCGACGTGGCCAGGTTGCTGCCCGGCGCACTTGCTGCGAAATTCACGCCGACCGCCACTCGCCCGCCGATCGTGCCATATGCCGTCACCTTGCCAAAACGTGCGTGCACCGGCCCGATCCCGGGCACGTCGAACGGCCGAGCCGACCGCTTGACCAGCGCGCGCTGGATCACCGGCTCAAGCTGGCGGTAATCGGCGATAACGGGGATCGTGAACAGCATCGCGCCGGCCGGCTCGGTCAGCGGTTTCATGCGCGGCAGCGGCGTCGCGCGCGGATCGGCCGGACGATCACCAACGAAGGTTTCGGTCCGCGCCTTCATGCCCAGCCGCATCACCAGCGTGCGCCCCTCCACGGCATAACCGCCATAGTCCAGCTCCGACGGGGTGATCCGCATCCATACCGGCGGGTTGGCGCTGTTCAGCTTGAGCGAGGTGAAGGCCTGCCCCCACGCACGCTGCACCTGCTCGCGGAAATGGAGCTTGGTCAGTTCGCGCGGCAAGGTTTGTTCGAGCTTGGCGATCACGCCCTGCAGCTTCGCGTCGGCTTTGCTCGTGAAGTCGATTCGCTGGCCGAGGAAATCGATCCCCGGCTCGTTGGTCCAGTCATAGGCAATGCTGATTTTGCCGCGTGGGCTCCAGTCTGGCGCCATGTCGAGCCGTACGATCGCGCGCACCCGCGCGTCGGCGGTGGCGGTTTCCTGCTTCAGCACGCCGCCGATATCGCGCGCGTGCACCACCGCGTGGATCGGCATGACCACGATGAGGTCGCGCCCGCGCCCCGATATCGCCATCCGCCCCCGCGTCACCTCGCCCACGATACGGCACGTCAGCGTCGGGGTCTTGATCTTGACGAGGAGCACCTTGACCCTGCGCGATGCGACGCAGGCCTGGCCGGGCTTGTCGATCGACCACAGGCGCGTGGGCACCGCGCGCTCCAGCGCGACGGACAGATCGGCCAGATCGGCGGAGATCGGCACCGCGATGATCGAGGATTGCACCGGGATCGACGGCGCGTCGTTCGCGCGTGGCGGTGCGTCATCGGGCACATGCCTGCCGCACCCGCTCAACACCACCGCGGTCGCCAGGGCGATGAGGCCGGCAGCGCTCGCGCTCCGTCTCCGCCATGCCACGGCTATCGATGAGTCCATCGTCATCGGATCACTACGCCGCGATCGCGACACCAGTTCCGGGCCGACCACGATCCTTTGCCGGCCAACAGCGCGGTTCAACCCAGAAAGGTGCTCAGGACATCGGGGTGGAAGCCCCATTTGGCGAAGCCGCACACCCCCATGAACATCCCGAACGCGCCGAAGAACCATGAGGCGAACAGCAACCACGGGCTCTCCGCCAGCGCGGCCACCGCGGCCATCGCGATCCCGGTGGAGATCGCCGCCTCGCTCGCGTCGAACTGGTCGTCGTGCACGTTCATCGCGTCATAGCTGTCGGCCAGCGCGGTCGCGCTTGCCTTGAGCTTCGGCGTTTCGGCCTTGTATTTCGCGATGTCCGCGTCGAGCCCGGCTAGGCTCGCAGCCGATGCCACCTTTGCCGCGGGCGTGACCGACAATACCGCAATCTCGGAGCGGGCCGTCTCGGAGATGTGCAACTTGGTCCGCGTCGCCTGATATTCGTTCCATGCATCGACCGAATCCGCCTTGGCCTGCTGCATATTCTGGACGAGGTTGCCGTCCTTTATGTTGCACACCCCGGTGAAGATCGACAGCACGACGACGGTCAGTGCGACCATGCGGTTGAGGCGCTTGTCCTTGGCCTCGGCGCTCAGCTCCACTTCCACATTCATTCTCCCGGTCGATCGGCCATGTCCGCTCTGGACGCTCCATCTGCCAGCGTTCAGGGTGCGATGCCCATGAAAAGTTCGTCATCCGCGCTGCTTTCCGTCGCCGAGGCGCAGGCTCGCCTGCTCGCGCTGGCGCATCCGGTAGCCAGCGAGATGCTGGCGTTGCGCGAGGCCGCCGGTCGCTGGGCCGCAACGGACATTACCGCGTTGCGCACGCAACCCGCCGCCCACCTTTCGTCGATGGACGGCTATGCGATCCGCTTCGCCGACCTTCCGGGTCCGTGGCGCCTGATCGGCGAGAGCGCGGCGGGGCGGGCGTTTGCCGGCACGATCGGCGCTGGCGAAGCGGTGCGGATCTTCACCGGCGCGGCTTTGCCCGAGGGGGCCGACACCGTCCTGGTGCAAGAGGAAGCGGCGGCGGACGGCGGCGTGATCCGCCTCTCTGGTGAAGGCCCCCCTTCGCTGGGAAGCAGCGTTCGTCCGCGCGGACTTGATTTCCGCGAGGGTGAAGCGCTGATCGCGCGGGGCGAACGGCTCACGCCGGCCCGTCTCGCGCTAGCGGCGATCGGGGGACGGGGCGAGCTGGCGGTCAATCGCCCGGTGCGCGTCGCGATCGCGGCCACTGGCGACGAACTGGTGCCCGCGGGCGCCCGTATCGGCGACGGCCAGTTGCCCGAATCCAACAGCCCCATGCTCACCGCCCTGCTCGCCGGTTGGCCGGTCGATCTGATCGATCTCGGCATCCTGCCCGATCGGCTTGAGGTGCTGCGCGCCGCCTTCGCCGGGGCCGATGCCGACGTACTCGTCACCACCGGCGGCGCCTCTGTCGGCGACCACGATCTCGTCCGCCCGGCGCTCGAGGCGGCCGGCGGCAGCGTCGATTTCTGGCGAGTCGCGGTGCGGCCGGGCAAGCCGCTGATGGCCGGACGGCTCGGCGCCGCGATCGTCCTCGGCCTCCCGGGTAATCCGGTGTCCGCCTTCGTCACCGCGACGCTGTTCCTCAAACCGCTGATCGCCGCGCTGGCCGGTGCACGGCATCCGCTTCCCAAGACGATGACCGCGTTGCTCGGAGAAGCACTGCCCGCGAATGACGGGCGGCAGGACTATCTTCGCGCCCAGTTTCGCGAGGGTCGCGTTTTCCCGTTCGGCCGGCAGGATAGTTCGATGTTGCGCACGCTCGCGCGCGCGGACTGCCTGCTGGTCCGCCCCGCCCATGCGCACGCCGCCGCCATCGGCGATGCCGTCGATATCCTGCCGATCGCCTGATAACCCGATCGCTTGACAAACGCGCGGAACATTGCATAAACGTTCCTTGTCTGTTCCGACGGAGGATATCGATGCTCACGCGTAAGCAGCATGAATTGATCTGCTTCATTCACGATCGTCTCGCGGCAACCGGCGTGTCGCCTTCGTTCGAAGAGATGAAGGAGGCGCTCGAGCTCAAGTCCAAATCCGGCGTGCACCGCCTGATCTCTGCGCTGGAGGAGCGCAAATTTCTGCGCCGTTTGCCGAACCGCGCCCGCGCGCTCGAAGTGTTGCGCATGCCCGAGCGCACCGAAGCCTCGAAAAAAGCGCGTCCGGCCGATGACACTGTTTCCCGGAACCTTCGGAACTTTCCCCAGCCCGCCAATGACGTCGTGGAGATCCCGCTACACGGTCGCATTGCCGCCGGCGTGCCGATCGAGGCGTTCGAAGGCAGCTCGATGCTTTCCGTGCCGGCGGCGCTCTTGGGCGGCGGCGAGCATTATGCGCTCGAGGTTTCGGGCGATTCGATGGTCGAGGCGGGAATCCTCGACGGAGATTATGCGCTGATCCGCCGCGCTGAGACCGCGCGAGACGGTGAAATCGTCGTCGCGTTGATCGAGGATAGCGAGGCGACGCTCAAATATTTTCGTCGCGAGGGCGCGATGGTGCGGCTCGATCCGGCCAATCGCGCTTACGATCCGCAGCGTTACGCCCCGGCGCAGGTTCGCGTGCAGGGTAAGCTCGCCGGCCTGCTCCGCCGCTACGATTGATCGCGGCGATCCAGGGGTGGTCATCGCCGGGCGCGCGCACGGTGCGGATCGTCCCGCTCGCCAGCGTGATCGCGACGCCGCCCGTCTTCGCCAGCGTAACGGCGTCGAGGCGTAACCAGCGCGGCGTGCAGCCACGCGGCAAGCGGCGGTCGCTGATCACGATGTCCGCCATGCGGCACGCCGCGTTCAATTGGTCGGACGGCACTTGGTACGCGCTGCGCGTTGCGAGGATGCGCCATCGGTGGCCGCTTGCGATTCTGTCGATCATGCATGTGTCGCGGCTGCACCGCGCGCCGGGCTGGGCGGAGAGTAACACGGGGAGATCGTTGACGCCGCCATTCTCGGCCATCATGTCGGCGGTGTAATCGCCGGTTCGGTCGCGTAGCAGTGCCAGTCCTCCGTCGCTGGTGCGGATGCCGACGTGGCGGCCATCGCCGGTGATGAGCAAATCGGGTGCTGGCGTCGCGAATGCCCATACGGCGCCGATTGCCAACGGTACGGCGCCCAGTCGCCGCCAGCGGGTCCGCAACAATCCGATCCACAATCCGCCGACCATCATCAAGGCGAACGCGCCCGCCGGCGTCGATGGGATCGCGGCCACCGCTCCCGGCAAGCTGGCCGCATGGTGTGCGATCCACAACAGCAGGTCGAGCGACCGAGCCGTCATCCACCAGAACGGCGCGCCGCAGCCGATCAGATCGAACAGCAAAGCGAGCGCTTCGAACGGCATCGTCACGAAGGTCGTCAGCGGGATCGCGATGATGTTGGCGACGGCGCCGTACACGCCCGCTCGGTGGAAATGGAACACCGAAATCGGCATCAGCGCCAGTTCGACGACGATACCGGTCAGAAGGAGCGAACCCAGCTCGCGCGCCATCCGGCGCCAGCGCCGCTCGTCCCGCTTCTGGAACCAGCCGCGCACGCGCGGATGCTCATGCAGCGCAACGATCGAGGCCACGGCGGCGAACGACAGCTGGAAACTCGGTCCTGCCAGCGACTCGGGATAGAGCAGCAACACGACAAAAGCGCCAGCCGCGACCAGCCTGAGCGTCATCGCCTCGCGCCCCATCGCCAGTGCGGTCAGCACGAGTAGCGATGCGACGCAGGATCGGATCGTCGGCACCTCGGCGCCGGTGAGCAACGTATACCCGATCGCCGCGACCGCGCCCGCCCCGCCCGCGACCAACGGCAGCCTGAAACGCAGCGCAAGCCACGGGCTGAGCGCCAGCAGCCGCATGACGAGGAACATCGTCGCGGCGACGACGGCTGTGATGTGCAGCCCGCTCACCGACAATAGGTGCGCCAGCCCCGACCGGCGCATCGCATCGGCATCGTCGAGCGGGATCGCGCCTTGGTCGCCGGTCGCAAGCGCCGCTGCGATGGCCCCTGCCCCGCCAGGTGCGCTCATCTGGATATGATGAGAAAGTGCGGCTCGCAGTCCTCCGCGAGTCTCCCCGGGTTGAATGACGACGATGGGCGCGAACCCGCGACCGGTGCCGCCGACACGATCGAACCAGGCAACCTTTGCATAGTCGTAGGCGCCGGGAACGGCAGGTCCCGGCGGCGGCATCAACCGTGCCCCCAACCGGATGACCGCGCCGGCAATAAGGCCCTTTGGCATGTCGGCGTCCGTCAGATTGACGCGCAGGTGCGCGGGCAAAACCGGCGGCGGTCGATTACCTACGCGACGACCCGAGCGGCACGGTGTTGCACGACAAGCGGCCTTGGGATCGTCGATAATGCGGATCGGCGAAAGGCGCAGCCGGATGAGCTTGCGCGGCGGTAGCGGCTCGACCCGCTCCACGCGCGCCTCGAACGTGACGATCGCCGGTCCGGCGAGCACTCCATCGGCGACAAGCGTCGCTCGCGACCAGATAAGGCACAGCCCCACGACCGACATCATCGCCGCGACCGCGACCGACCGCCCCGTTCGACCGCCTCGTCCCATTGCCAGCGCGACAAGCGACAAGGCCGCTAGCAGAAGCGCCGCCGCCGTCCATTGCCGCCAGTCATCTAGCTGGAACCAAAGCACGACGCCGAAGCCCAGCGCGACAGGCAGCCACAGCACCAGCTGATCGCGCTCCGCTTCAAGCCACCGCTCGATCCCGCCACGCACCCACCGCGCCGCGACCATGGGCGCGGCGATTTGAAGCCGCCAAAGGGCTGTGCTAGCGGCATCGGCGGCTGAGCTGGCCATCGTTTTCACGTCTGGGAGCATGCGCGGTTGAGCGCAATATCTGAACTCGGCGGCGCGCCCGACGCGTCCGTCTCCCCGGTGGTCACGCGGTTCGCGCCTTCACCCACGGGATACCTGCATATCGGCGGGGCGCGCACCGCGTTGTTCAACTGGTTATTCGCCAAACACCATGGCGGAAAATTTTTGCTCCGGATCGAAGATACCGACCGCAAGCGCTCCACCCAGCCAGCGATCGACGCAATTCTGACGTCGATGCGCTGGCTTGGACTCGATTGGGACGGTGACGCAGTTTTCCAGTTCGAGCGCGCCGACCGTCACGCCACCGTGGCGCACCAGATGGTAGCGGCAGGGCACGCCTATCGCTGCTACATGACGCCGGAAGAGATCTACGCGATGCGCGCTGAAGCCACGGCGGCGAAGAAGCCGCTGCGCATCCGCTCCCCCTGGCGCGACCGAAGTCCGTCGGAGGCGCTAGCCGGAGCACCGTTCGTGGTTCGACTCAAGGCGCCAACCGAGGGTGCAACGACGATCGAAGACCGCGTTCAAGGGTCGATCACGGTACAGAATGCCGAGCTTGACGACCTCGTGTTGCTACGGTCGGACGGCACTCCCACCTATATGCTGGCGGTGGTGGTCGATGACCACGACATGGGCGTGACGCACGTCATTCGCGGCGATGATCACTTGAACAACGCGTTCCGCCAATTGCCGATCATTCGTGCGATGGATGAGATTGCCAAGGCGTCGGGCGAGCCCGGCTGGCCCGACCCCATATACGCGCACGTGCCGATGATCCATGGCCCCGACGGCGGCAAGCTCTCAAAGCGCCACGGCGCGGTCGGAGTGGAATTTTATCGCGACGAAGCAGGCATCCTTCCCGAGGCGCTCGACAATTATTTGCTCCGGCTTGGCTGGGGGCACGGTGACGACGAGATTATCAGTCGAGATCAGGCGGTTGAATGGTTCGATCTTGCGAGCGTCGGAAAGTCGCCAAGTAGGTTCGATCTGAAGAAGCTTGAGAACCTGAACGGACATTATATTCGCGAAGCGGACGACTCTCGACTAGCCGCCTTGGTCGCGCGCCGATTGGATGTGGCACCTGATTCGCCACAACACGATCTTTTGCGCCGGGCCATGCCCTCGTTAAAGGCACGTGCGGCCAACCTGATCGAATTGGCGGAAGGCGCAGGCTTCCTGTTCCGTGACCGCCCACTCCCGATGGACGCCGACGCGACGACGTTGCTGACGCCGGATGCGCGGGCGTTACTCGGACATGCGCACACCGCGCTTGACGCGCTCGCCGGCTGGGATACGGAACTTCTTGAAGAAGCGGTTCGCCGGGTTGCCGAAGAAGCCGGGGTCAAGCTCGGCCAGATTGCGCAGCCCTTGCGCGCGGCGCTGACCGGGCGGAAGACCTCGCCGGGAATTTTCGATGTGCTTGATTTGCTCGGGCGCGAGGAGAGCCTGGGGCGGATCAGCGATGCGGCCGGGGACACGGCCATTTGAAGGAAGGTTCGCGACGATGACCGACACTGCCACGATCAAGCTGGGCAATCACGATTACAGGGTGATGTCGGGCAGCGTCGGGCCGGACGTGATCGATATCCGCAAGCTTTACGCGGATACCGGGATGTTCACCTACGACCCCGGCTTCACCTCGACCGCAAGTTGCGAATCTGCCTTGACCTATATCGACGGGGACGAGGGCGTGCTGCTCCACCGCGGCTATCCGATCGGGCAATTGGCTGAGCGATCGAACTTCATGGAGGTTTGCTACCTGCTGCTTAACGGCGAACTGCCGACCAAGGATGGGCTTGAGAAGTTCAGCTGGACGATCAATCGTCACACGATGCTGCACGAGCAGCTGGCGACCTTTTATCGGGGCTTCCGGCGCGACGCTCACCCGATGGCGATCATGTGCGGCGTTGTTGGCGCTCTGTCCGCCTTCTATCACGACAGCGCTGACATTACCGACCCGCAGCAGCGGATGATCGCCAGCCACCGGCTAATCGCCAAGATGCCGACGCTGGCGGCAATGGCCTATAAATATTCGATTGGGCAGCCGTTCCTGTTCCCCCAAAACGACCTCAGTTACACGGGCAACTTTCTCAAGATGACGTTCGGCGTCCCGGCCGAGCCGTATGAGGTCAATCCGGTGGTCGAGAATGCGCTCGACAAGATCTTCATCCTTCACGCCGACCATGAGCAAAATGCCTCGACCTCGACCGTGCGCCTCGCCGGATCGTCGGGCGCCAACCCGTTCGCGTGCATCGCGGCGGGGATCGCCTGCTTGTGGGGTCCAGCGCACGGCGGCGCCAATGAGGCGGCACTCAATATGC
>JBDSKT010000308.1:0-3864 GCA_039916765.1 Sphingomonas sp. | reverse complement strand
TCGACGGGCACCGACTTGGGCACGCCGTGCGCGGAGAAGACCACCGGCGCGCCGTCGGGCACCTCGTCCAGTTCCTCGACGAACACCGCGCCCTTGGCGCGCAATGTATCGACGACGAACTTGTTGTGGACGATTTCGTGCCGGACATAGACCGGCGCGCCATGCTTCTCGATCGCCAGCTCGACGATCTGGATGGCGCGGTCGACCCCGGCGCAAAAGCCACGCGGCGCGGCGATCATCAGGGTCAGTGGCGGCTTGGGCATGCCCGTCGCGGGGGCGGTCGCAAGGTCTGTCATGTCAGGCGCGCTCTACGCGATTGCTTGCGCGGGCGGAAGCCGGTTCCTATGGTGCTGATCGTTCCGGGGCCGGAGCGGGTTCGCGCTTCCGGCCGTCCTTCCTGTGATAAGGTGCGTATGTTCGTGACAGCCCGCAAGTTCGCCGTTCCCGCCCTGATCATGCTTGTCGCGGGGGGCTGCGCGCATACCGGCGACCTTGACGAGAGCGGCGGCGTCACCGCCGTGCGTTCGGCGTGCCCGGCGGTGGAGATTCCCGCCGCGACGGGCGACATCACGCTGTTCACCCCCGCCGGAAGCCACGACGCGAACGCGATCGACGTCGTCGCCAACATGACCAACGTCCGCTCGACCTGCTACGACGCGGTTACCGGTGACGATATCCAAACGGCCATCACCTTCGACATTCAGGCGCGGCGCACCCGTTACGAGGCAGCGCGCGACGTCGATTTCCCTTACTTCATCAGCGTCGTGCAGGGCGGCACGGCGGTGATCGCGAAGCGCGTCGGGCATGTAACGCTGCATTTCGACGCCGGGCGCGACCGCGCGACTGTTAGCGGGCAGGCCACGTCGGTCGTCTCGCGCGCCGCCGCGACCTTGCCCGACGCGGTCAAGGCGAAGCTCACCGAAAAGCGCAAGGCCGGGCAGGAGGATGCCGCGGTCGATCCCTTGAGCCGCCCCGAAATCCGCCAGGCGGTGCTTCGCGCGACCTTCGAGGCGCTGGTCGGCTTCCAGCTCACCCAGGACCAGCTCAAATACAACGCGACGCGGTGAAGCTGCCCGCGCTGGCGTTCACCGCGACCGATTGGGCGTCGGTCGAGCGCACCGAGCATCGCGGCGAGACGGGCACCGCTTGGTGGCGGACCTTCACCGCCGGCGATCTGCGCGTGCGGATGGTCGAATATTCGCCCGGCTATCTCGCCGATCACTGGTGCGATCGCGGGCACGTCCTGCTGGTGCTCGACGGCGAGATCGAAAGCGAGTTGCAGGACGGGCGCCGCCAGGTCCTGTCCGCCGGCATGTCCTATCAGGTATCGGACTTCGGCGACTCACCGCACCGCTCGCGGAGCGATAAAGGGGCGAAACTTTTCATCGTCGATTGAAACGGTTTGACTCGCCTGTCGCGCCGCGTCACATCGCCTGACAGTCGCTGACGACGCGGGAGAGCGCGGGCCCTTTGCAAGAAGGAGCTCGTCGCCGAAGGAGCAACCGCCCCGGAATCTCTCAGGCAAACGGACCGCGTTTGTCGATAGCGACGCTCTGGAAAGAGTCCGGTTCCACCGGGCCGCCGAAGGGGTAAGCCAGGTTGTCGCCAATGCTGGTGATGCCGGGCGAAAGCTCTCAGGTTCCGTGACAGAGGGGGCGGCGGATCGCGGCGCAAGCGCGCCGGGGCTCGCCGTTGACCTGTGACGGAGACGGATGTGAGCGAAGACGGCCCCGAAATCGAGATCCAGACCTTGCCGCTCGACGCGTGGCACCGCGCGCGGGGCGGGCGGATGGTGCCGTTCGCCGGTTATCACATGCCCGTCCAGTACGAAGGCATCATGGCCGAGCATCTCTGGGTGCGCGAGCATGCCGGACTGTTCGATGTCAGTCATATGGGCCAGCTGCTGCTCTCGGGCGACGGTCTCGACGATGCGCTGGAAGCGATCATCCCCGCCGATGTGAAGGGCGTTCAACTCGGCCAGCAGAAATATTCGCTGCTCCTCGCCGAAAACGGTGGGATCCTCGACGACCTGATGTTCTCGCGCTGGCCGGGCGGCATCTACATGGTCGTCAACGGCGCGGTGAAACATGACGATATCGCGTATCTGCTCGATCTTCTGCCCGACGAGATCACGATCAACCATATGGACGATCGCGCGCTGCTCGCGCTCCAGGGTCCCAAGTCCTTCGACGTGCTCAAGCGCCACGCGACCGGCGAATATCCGCTCGACGCGCTGGTGTTTATGCGCGGCGGGCGGTTCGAGATCGCGGGCGTGGACGCCTATATCAGTCGCTCGGGCTATACCGGCGAGGACGGGTTCGAAATTTCGATTCCCGCCGACGCGGCCGAGAAGATCGCCGACCTGTTCTGCGCCGAGCCCGAGGTGAAGCCGATCGGCCTCGGCGCGCGCGATTCGCTTCGGCTCGAGGCGGACCTACCGCTTTACGGCCACGATCTTGATCCCGAGACGACGCCGATCATGGCCGCGCTCAATTTCGCCGTCGCCAGCAAGCGCCGGCGTGAAGAAGCCAATTACCCCGGCGCGGCGCGCATCGCGATCGAGCGCGAGCAGGGTCCGGTGGTTAAGCGTGTCGGGCTGATCGTCGAGGGCAAGCAGCCGGTGCGCGAGGGCGCCGTGGTGCTCGATGCCGATGGCTCGGAGGTCGGCAAGGTCACCTCGGGCGGGTTCGCGCCGACGCTCGGCCAGCCGATCGCGATGGCCTATGTCCCCGTGGCGATGGCCGAGCCCGGCACCGTCATCCAGCTCAACCAGCGCGGCAAGGTCCACCAGGCGACCGTCGCGCCAATGCCGTTCGTCCCCCACCGCTATGTTCGCCAAGGAGCCGCGAAATGAGCCGTTACTTCACCGAGGATCACGAATGGGTCGATGTCGATGGTGACATCGGCACCGTCGGCATTTCGGAATATGCGCAGGGCCAGCTCGGCGACATCGTGTTCGTCGACGTGCCCGAAGAGGGCAAGACCGTTACCAAGGGCGACGAGGCGGCGGTGGTCGAATCGGTCAAGGCCGCGTCGGACGTCTATTCGCCGGTCTCCGGCACCGTGATCGAAGGCAATGCCGAACTCGCTGACAATCCCGCGCTGGTGAACGAGGATCCCGAGGGCGAGGGCTGGTTCTTCAAGCTGACGCTGAGCGACCCGAGCGAACTTGAGGGCCTGATGGACGAAGCCAAATACGAGGCGTTCGTCTCGAAGCTTTGAATAACGACGTCGTGCTGGCGAACGCTGGCATCTTGTTCCGCACGCGCGCGCTTGCGACATGAGGCCCCAGCTTTCGCCGGGGTGACGATTTTCAGGAAATCGTGATGCGCTACCTGCCCCTGACTCATTCCGACCGCGAGGCGATGCTTGCCGTCATCGGTGCATCCTCGATCGACGACCTGTTCGTCGATGTGCCCGAGGCGGCGCGCCTCGACGGCCCGATCCGCGATCTGCCGATGCATGCGTCGGAACTGGCGGTCGAGCGGCACATGACCGCGCTTGCCCGTAAGAACCTCGCCGCCGGCGAAGCGCCGTTCTTCCTTGGCTGCGGCGCGTATCGCCACCACGTCCCCGCCTCGGTCGATCATCTGATCCAGCGCGGCGAATTCCTTACCGCCTACACGCCGTACCAGCCCGAAATCGCGCAGGGCACGCTGCAGATGCTGTTCGAGTTTCAGACGCAGGTCGCGCGGCTGCTCGGCACCGATGTGGCGAACGCATCGATGTACGACGGATCGACCGCGTGCTGGGAGGCGATCGGCATGGCGCGGCGCATCACCAGGCGCGGCAAGGCGATCCTGTCGTCGGGGTTGCACCCGCATTACGTCTCGGTCGCGAAGACGATGGCGAAATATACCGGGG
>JBDSKT010000307.1:0-6390 GCA_039916765.1 Sphingomonas sp. | reverse complement strand
GACACATTCGCGCCGTCCCAATCGCCATTGCTGCCGATCGATCCGCCGAGGGTCTCGATCGACTGAGCGATTTGCGTCGCCGATCGCGTCGCCGTGCCCTTGGTCATCAATTCGCTCGTCAGGTCCGCGAGCCCAGCGCGATCGGCCGGATCCGCGGCGCCCCCCCGCGTGGTGATCAACGACGCCGTGAGAAGCGGCAGTTCGTGCCGCTCGACGACCAGCACGCGCAGACCGTTGGCCAGTGTCATCTCGGGCGGCGCAGGGATGGCGGCGTTGACCGCAGGGCCGGGGGCGGGCGGCTTGATCCGGTTCGCCTCGCTCGCGGGCGTAACCACCGCAACGTCCGGCGGCACGAAAAGCGGCTGCATCCGTACGGTATCGGCGACCTTGATCGTGTCCCCCTTCGCGCCGTTTGCCATTTCGGCCGGTAGGTAATGTATCGTCGCCGAACGGTTTTCCTGGAGATATTTGCGGGCCACGCGCTGCACGTCGGCGGTGGTGACCGCCGCGATCTCGGTTAGCTGCCGGTCAGCGGCGCGTGGATCGCCGTCGATGATCGTTGCCTCGGCCAGCACGCGCGCCTTGCCCTCGGCGGTCTCGCGCCCGCGCAGCTGATTGGTGACGATCTGGTTTTTGGCTTTGGCTAGCTCCGCACCGCCGACCGGCGTATCGCGTAACCGTGCGATTTGGGCGCGCAGCGCAGCCTCACCGGCGTCGGCGCTCTTGCCCCCGGCCATGATCGCGAACACGGCGAGATTGCCCGGCCCCTGCTTGGTGTCGAGCATGCTCTCGGCCGATTGGGCCAATTGGTCGCGATAGACGAGGTTTTCGTACAGCCGTGAGCTTTCGCCCTGCGAAAGGATGGTGTTGAGCACGTTGAGCGCGGCATTGTCGGGATCGCGATCGGCCGGGACGGGATAGCTGATCAGAACGGCAGGTAGCGGCGTATTCGCTTCATATACCGTGCGGCGCAACGCCATCAGCCGCATCGGCTCCACTGTATTAACTCGTGGAATGGGGCGATCAGGGCGCTTGATGCCGGCGAAATATTGATCGATCCACTTGTCGAGCTGGGTTGGGTTGAAATTGCCCGCGACAACCAGCACTGCGTTATCGGGCCTATAGAAGGTCGCGTGGAACGCGCGGACATCGTCGATCTTCGCGCTATCCAGATTGTCGATGCTGCCGATCGTCCCGCGTGCATAGGGGTGCCGAGCATAAGAGATCGCGGGATAATATAACGAGAAAAGTTTGCCGTACGGCCGCGCGTTGGTGTTCTGGCGCAATTCCTCCTTCACGACATCCCGCTCGGAACCGAAGCTCTTCGGTTCGACGACCAGGCTGGCCATTCGATCGGCCTCTGCAAACAGCAGCCGCTCGAGATGATTGGCCGGGATGATTTCGTGATATTCGGTGTAGTCATCGTTGGTCGAGGCGTTGTTTTCGCCTCCGACGTCCTCGGTCAGGCGGTCCATCTGTTCAGACACAAGGTTCTTTGTCGCCTTGAACATCAGATGTTCAAACATGTGCGCGAAACCGGAGCGGCCGACCGGATCGTCTTTCGACCCGACATCGTACCACATTTGGACCGACACATTGGCTGTGCCCGTGTCGCGGATGGCGTATACGCGCAGGCCGTTCGCAAGGGTGCGTTCGGTAAACGCGATCGGCTTCACGGCAGGCGTCGCGGCCGCCGGCTTCGTAGGCATGTTTTTGGCGGAGACCGTCATCGGCAGAGCGGTTGCGCCCAGCAACAACGCAGCACGGATCATACGCATCGACGACTCCGACAAACAGCGAAGCGCCAGTGTGTCGGGCGCGCTAGGCGACGTGTCAACGTCCGCCGTCGTCTATGCGGGTGCGCTATTTCTTGCGTGCCTTGGCATAGAGCAATGCTGCGGTAAGTGCGGCCGATCCGATGGCAACGCCGGCTGCCGCAACCGGCCAGTTGACACCGCTCGATGGCTCGGGAGTTTTCGCCGCAGCATCGCGGTGGCGCTTCGCCGCCTTGGTCGCCGCGAGGATTTCGTTGTTCCCTTCGTCGGTCGCCACGCTCAGTCTCCTCTTGCCCCCGACCGATAATCCCGCCGGAAGCTCCGCGCAAACGCATCAAGCCGAGATTCGGCGATCGCCTTGCGCAAATCGGCCATCAACGCTTGGTAGAAATACAAATTGTGCTCGGTCATCAGCATGGCACCCAAAATCTCGCCCGCGCGCACGAGGTGGTGAAGATACGCTCGAGCCCAGGTCGCGCAGACCGGGCAAGCGCATGCCGGGTCGAGCGGCTCCTGGTCCTCGGCGAACCTGGCGTTCCGGATATTGATCGGACCTGCTCGCGTAAAGGCTTGTCCCGTCCGCCCCGAGCGGGTCGGCAGCACGCAATCGAACATGTCGATCCCACGTTCGACCGCGCCGACGATATCATCCGGCTTTCCCACGCCCATCAGATAGCGTGGCCGGTCAGCCGGAAGTTGGCCCGGCGCGAAATCGAGACAACCGAACATTGCTTCCTGCCCCTCGCCGACCGCCAACCCACCGACGGCATAACCGTCGAAGCCGATATCGATCAGCACATCGGCCGACTCCTTGCGCAGCGTCTCGTCGAGCGCCCCTTGCTGAATGCCGAACTGCGCCGCCCGTTCGGCATGTTCGCCGCCGCCGAGAAACGCATCGCGCGACCGCCTTGCCCAGCGCATCGACCGCGCCATCGCGTCCGCTTGCACCGCCGGCGTGGACGTCGTCGGTACGAGCTCGTCGAATGCCATAACGATGTCAGACCCCAGCAATCGCTGAATTTCCGTCGATCGCTCCGGGCTCAGCGTGTGGCGCGCACCATCGAGATGCGATTTGAAGGTCACCCCATCCTCGCTTCTTTTGGTCAGATCGGCGAGGCTCATTACCTGATAGCCCCCGCTATCGGTCAGGATCGGCCGGTCCCAGTCCATGAAGCGGTGCAGGCCACCAAGCCGAGCTACGCGTTCGGCGCCGGGGCGCAACATCAGGTGATACGTATTGCCCAATATAACGTCAGCGCCCGCTGCGCGTACGTCGGCGGGCTTGACGGCCTTTACGGTTGCCGCGGTTCCGACGGGCATGAAAGCCGGGGTCCGGATGGTGCCGCGGCGCATCAGGATCTCGCCGGCACGTGCCCTGCCGTCGGTTGCATCGATGGCGAAATGAAAGCGGGGGAGGGTGCTGGACATCGGTTTCCGCGCTTTGCCGTCTCTATAGCGCGAAGTCGAGAACCGGCTTCAGGCGACGAAATCAATCGATCGCCCGGCGCAGGAAAACCGTCCCCGCGACCGGCGTCGTATAATAGGGCGCGGCCGGTAAGAATCCGAGCGCGCGATAGAGGCCTTGCGCCGCCGTCATTTCCGGCAGGGTGTCGAGACAAATCGCCCGGTAGCCAAGACGTGCTGCCTCGGCGATCATCGCCTCGGCGAGGCGAAGCCCCAGCTTAGTGCCGCGCGCGGCAGGCGCGACGTAGAGCCGCTTCATCTCCGCGTCGCCGGCGCACGCGGCGGGGCGAAGTGCCACGCAACCCAGCGGCGTCGCGTCGATATCGCGCGCCAAAAACAGCGCACCTCGCGGCGCGGCATAGTCACCAGGGAGCCCAGCCAGCTCCTCGGCAAAATGCTGATATTCAAGGTCGATGCTCAGCGAGGCGGCATAATCCGCGAATAGCGCCTTTACCGCTGCGAGATCGGCGGCATCCTGCACGGGCGATATCGTCGGGCCATCGAAGGCCATTTCCCAATGCTCGCTGTCTACCGGTACGCCAAATTTCATATGGCTTTCGCGCTCGACCATCTTGAATCCGGCAGCGGCATAGCGGCGGCGGGCACCCTCGAGCACCGCGTGCGTCCACAACCGTATGCCGTGATATCCAGCCTCCCGCGCAAAATCCACGCAACGTTGCACCAGCGCGCCGCCGATACCAAGCCTGTGCGCGTCGGGCTCGACGTAGAGCAGACGCAATCGCGCCCAGCCATCCCCGTCATCGCACAGCATGATCGATCCGAGCATTCGTCCACCACGTTCGGCGATCCAGCATTGCTCGCGCCCCGGCCGGAAGTCGCGTAGAAAACCGGCGCCGAGCTCGCCGAGCATCGCCTCAAGCGGCGTACCCCATCCTTGCGTTTCATTGTAGAGGATTGCCTGGCGCGCGGCGATCATTCCCATATCGCCCGGGCGAAAAGTGCGTAGGCTCCACCCGCTGTCCTGGTGGCGGTCCAGCAGCGATCTGGCGGTGGCTAGCGCGTCGATCAGCGTGAGCCGATCGTTTTCACCCAGCGGAGCAAGTTGTTCCGCGACTACATTGCGTTGCTTGAGATCGATTTCGTCAAACGCGGCGCGACCACTGGATGTCATCCTGATCGGTCGCCGCCGCGCGTCACTACCGCGATCCCGCGCGATCCATCCACGCTTTTCGAAGTCGCGCAGTACGCGGCTGACATAGCCAGCGTCGAGACCGAGGTCCCGCTGAAGATCGCTCGCAACAGGCCCATCGCGATGCGCGATCTCATAGAGCAACCGAACCGCGACCAGCGGCATGTCGCTGCCGAGAAAGCGGCCGTCCAGCGCACCGGAAAAGCGGGTGTAAAACCGGCTGAATGCGCGCACGGCGTCAATGGGCAGTTCCATTAATGCCGACTGGAATTATTACTTGACGATGTCAACAATCAACAGCGCGGATGATGAGCCGGAAGGAATGGCAGCGGGTCCGTCAGTGTAAACGCGCCGCTCTGTCGAGCGTCTTGATCGAGCAGATATGAATGTCCGGCGCCGTACAGTACGAGAATGCGGTCGGTCGGTTGCGCGGTTCGCACCAATTGGCCGAAGATGCGCAGGTTGCGGGTGTACCAATTGCCGACCCAGGTTGCGCCGGGAGCGGCCTGTTCATCGCCGATCACGGCGTAGTCGTAATAGATTCGGTTGAACCGTTCGCGCGCTTCCGGTGTATTGAGTGCGCGAAACCAGTCGGTGACCGAGGTGCAGCGCATTCGCGCGGCAGTCGCGTCGGCGTCGGCTTGACCCCGCTTTCGGAGCTGTTCAACGCGGTCGCTTTGACCGTGCGCCGCGGCCCATGTGACAAAATCGTAATCGGCTTCCTTGCCTGGAGGGTCCTCGTTCCAATCAATCGCATCGACCTGCGCGAGGCCGAGCAGGGCCGCGAGCCGCAACGCTACCTGATCGCGTTCGTTTGAGGTTACCTTCAGCCTGCCGGCGCGGTAGTCGGCATAACGTTTGTCGAGCCCAGCCTGATCGCGCGACGGCCATTCGATCGCGATACGGGTAGGTTTGTACCGTGCCAGCGACGCGACGAGCGTGTTGATCTCGCGTTGACGTTCCGGCGTGGTCACGTCGTCGATGTGAATGTTGGCGATATCGCGATTGTTGTTGGCGAGGTGGGCCGACCCGACGATCATCAGCCGGGGTCGCTCATCGGCTTTTCGGTCGAGCAGCAGCGGCGCGGCTGGGGTTGCTTGCGCCGCTAGGGCGATCGCTGCGACAAGTCCGATCATCGAGGTCTCCAGTGTCACGGTGACATAACACACCAAACGCAGACCGCAAGACGGCAGGGCTTAGCGCCGCTTCTTGCTGCGCCCGGTTCCGTCCGACGGATTCAGCCCGTTGCGGATCGTGAGCAACTCGGAGCGAGTCAGCTTGCCGTCCTTATCCTTGTCCAACCGATCGAAGATCCCATCAAACTTGGCCTGCAACTCAACCAAACTAACGCGGTTATCGCCGTTGCTGTCGGTTTCGAATGGGCTGGGCAGCGCGGTGCGATCGCCAAGCCAAAGCAATGCCCAGTCGCTAAAAGCGATGTATCCCAGCGCCCCCTTGTGCTCGCTATCCACTGCCGCAAATGACCGTGCGACGCAGTTGGTCAGCTCGTCACGAGTCACCAGCGCATCGCCGTTTGCGTCACACCCGGCGATCATCATGGCGACAGGTTCGGCGACGAGCGTGGCGGGCGGCGGTATCGACATGGGCTGCCCCGGCGCTGGGCCTGCCGGAATAGCGACCTGCCCACCGGTACTCTGCGCCAGCACTGGCAACGCGATTGCGGCTAAGGTGATGAAGAGCGGGAAGCGCATCGAACGAATCCTCAAGGCGGGCAGGTGCATTGCCCTAGCGGATCGGCGCGACATCGCCACCCCGCACCGCGCCAGCCGCAGCTTAGTTGATCTTTCCAGATGGCAGTGCCTGAGGTGCCCCCTCTCCACGCCGCTTGGCCCGTGCGTTGACACTGCCGCCGCGCTTGGGCATGGGGCGCCCTCGCTTTCGATAGCGGCCCAATGGACAGGTGGCCGAGTGGTTAAAGGCAGCAGACTGTAAATCTGCCCGTGCAAGCGTACGCTGGTTCGAATCCAGCCCTGTCCACCA
>JBDSKT010000306.1:0-8505 GCA_039916765.1 Sphingomonas sp. | reverse complement strand
TCGCCGGGGCGGAAATCGGGGATCTTCTTGTTCTCGAGAAACTTGGCGATGTTCTCGGCTTCGATGGTCTGAAGCAAATTCATGTCTTGTCGTCCTCTGACGTCTGTCGCCGCGCGCCAGAGGGAGGCTTGACCCGAGCGCCCTCATGGCGCTCCCAAAGGTCCGGCCTCCGTAGCCGTGTATCGGTCTCGGCCTGTGACTTGCGCCACGCCGCGATCCTCGCATGATCCCCCGATCGCAGCACTTCGGGGATCGTGCGCCCTTCCCACTCAGCAGGTCGGGTATAATGCGGATATTCGAGGAGGCCGCTTTCGAAGCTTTCCTCGTCCCCGCTGGAAGGCGCGCCCATTACGCCGGGAAGCAACCGAATGCAAGCGTCGAGCAGCACCAGCGCGCCCATCTCTCCGCCGGACAGGACATAGTCGCCGATCGACACCTCCGCGATCTCGCGCGCGGCGAAGATGCGTTCGTCGAACCCCTCGAACCGCCCACACAGGATGATCGCGCCGGGACCGGCGGCGAGGTCGCGGATGCGCCTCTGGGTGAGCGGGGCGCCGCGCGGGGTCATCGCGAGGATCGGGCGCGTATCGGCGACGCTGTCGATCGCTGCCGCCAGGACATCGGCGCGCAGCACCATTCCCGCGCCGCCGCCCGCCGGCGTGTCATCCACGGTGCGGTGCCTGTCGGTGGCGAAGTCGCGGACCTGGACCGCGTCGAGGCTCCACTTGCCCTCCGCCAGCGCGCGCCCGGCGAGCGAAATGCCGAGCGGCCCGGGAAACATCTCCGGGTAGAGCGTTAAGACGGTAGCGGCGAACGGCATGGGGTCCCTTCCCTCACCCGGCGCGCGAAGGCAAGGATGGCGGATGAGCGAGATCGACGACTGCATCATCATCGGCGCGGGCCCGGCCGGGCTCACCGCCGCGATCTATCTCGCGCGCTTCCACCTCTCGATCCGGCTGTTCGATTGCGGATCGAGCCGCGCCGCGCTGATCCCCTGCACGCGCAACCATGCCGGGTATCCCGAAGGAATTGCGGGCAAAGATCTGCTCGCGCTGATGCTCGCGCAGGCCCGGAAATACGGGGCGCAGCGCGAAGGCGTCGAGGTGACGGCAATCGAGCGGAACGGCGAGAATTTCACGGTGCTCGCCGGGGACAAACGGTACCCGACGCGCACGGTGCTTCTCGCGACCGGCGTGGTCAACAACCGCCCGGACATGCCGACAGCGGAGCATGATCGCGCGCTCGCCGCTGGCCTGCTGCGTTATTGTCCGGTCTGCGACGGCTACGAAGTGACCGACAAGCGCGTCGGGGTCATCGGCACCGGCGACCACGGCATGCGCGAGGCGCTTTTCCTGCGCGGCTACACGAGTGACGTCACGCTGATCGCTCCGGGCGCGGCGCACGATCTCGACGCCAAGTGCCGCGCCGCGCTTGATGCGGCCGGGATCGTCCATGTCGATGGGCCGTGCACGGCGCTCCGCATCGACGGCGACGAGATCGCGGTGAAAACCGCCGAGGGAGATCTGCGCTTCGCCAGCGTCTATCCGGCGCTCGGTTCGCTGATCCGCTCGAAACTCGCCGTGGCCGCCGGCGCCCGGGCAAGCGAGGACGGGTGCCTCGAGGTCGACGACCACCAGCGCACCTCCGTGCCAGGCATGTTCGCGGCGGGGGATGTCGTGAAGGGGCTCGACCAGATCAGCCATGCGATGGGCGAGGCGGGCGTCGCCGCGACCACGATCCGCAACCTGCTCGACGAGCGGCGGCCGCTACGACGTTAGCGCGACATCCGGCCGGTGCGCAGCGCCCCCGCCCAATCCTCGCGACCCTCGCGCGCGGCCTTGGCGGCGGCGGCTTGGTGGTCGTAGGCGACCGCGATCAGCGCCACGGCACCGTCCTCCATCACGGCATAGCGTGCCAGCGGGTCGCCGTTCTCGACGGTGTAGGCGCTTGGATGGTCGTCGTCGAAGGCCTGAAGCCCGACGCTGCCGGGATTGGCGACAATCCCGCCGTCGCGCCGGGTGACGATGCGCGGCAGATGAGTGTGGCCGCACAGCAGGATGGCGGCGCTGAAATCCCCGGCGCGGTCCTCCACCTCGGCATCGGTCGCGGCGCGTATCCCGGCGGGATCGACGCTCCATAACAGATGCTCGAGATCGCTTCGGGGTGTTCCATGGCACAGCAGGATGTCGGGCGTCAGCGCCAGCACCTGAGGTTGCGCCGCGATCCATGCGCGGTGCCGGTCTTGGAGCGCGGCATAAGCGAAGGCGTCGCTCGCCCCCATCCGCGCCGGCGGGCGATCGGTCAGCTGACGTTCGTGATTGCCGGCGATCGTCGGCCAGTCCTCGCGGATCAGCACATCGGCGGTCTCGGCCGGCCAGAGTGGGCCCGATAGGCTGTCGCCGAGATTGACGATCGTATCACATCCTCGCGCGCGAGCGTCGGCCATCACCGCCTCCAACGCCGGGAGATTGCCGTGAATGTCGGAAAAGACCGCGACCCGGGTCATTCGACGAAATCATCGGATACGGTCAGCGTCTCGTCGTCCCAGGTCGGCACCGCGTCCGCGTTCATCGGCACCATGAAGCGCTTGCCGGACTGGCCATTGTCGGACGGGCGCTCGATCTCGATCACGTCGCCGGCGCCGTAATTGTCGATCGCGACGATACGGCCAAGCGCTTCGCCTCGGGTCGAGATAACGGCGAGGCCGAGCAAATCAGCATGGTAATACTCACCCTCGCCGAGCGGCGGGAGCGCCGAGCGCGGCACGGTGAGCTGGGTGCCGCGCATCGTCTCGGCGGCGTTGCGATCGGCGATTTCGGCGAAGCGGGCGATCGCGCCGTTCGATCCGTGGCGCAGCGACTTGAGCGTCAGCGCGCCGCCGTTGAAGCTCTTGTAGGCGCCGAAATTCTCCGCGAAGACCTTGAGGCGGACCTCCCCCGTCACGCCGTGCGCGCCGATGATGGCGGCGAGCGTAACGGGGGTGTCCTTCGGCATCAGCCCTCGGCCGGCGCCTGGGCGGACTCGCCGTCGGCAGCCTTGGCGTCATCGCCGGCATCGCTGTTCGGCGTCGATTCGTTCGTTTCGGCAGCGGCTTCGGTTTCTGCCGACGGGGTTTCTTCGGCGACCGCCTCGGTCACTTTCTCAGCCTCCGGAGTCGGTGCCTCGGTCGCGGTCTCAACCTCGGCTGCGACGACCGCCTCGGCTTCCTCGTTCGATCCCTCGGCGGGAGCGGCGGCTTCTTCAGCGGGCGCGACCTCTGCGACAGGCTCCGGCTCGGGCGCTGGCGCGTTCTTCGCCTCCTCGGCAGCGGCCTCGGCGGCCTTGGCCTTCTCCGCACGCTCATCGGCACGCTCGGTCGCCTTCTCGCCCGGCTTACCCTTGTTGGGGTTGCTGCGCGCGGCGCGCTCGCGAACGCCCATCACGTCAAGGAAGCGTGCGACGCGGTCGGTCGGCTGCGCGCCGACGCTAAGCCAATGCTTCGCGCGGTCACCGTCAAGCTTCACCCGGTCGGGCGAATCCTTCGCCAGCAGCGGATTGTAGGTGCCGAGCTTCTCGATGAAGCGGCCATCACGCGGCGACCGGGCGTCGGCGACGACGATGCGGTAATACGGACGCTTCTTGGAGCCGCCGCGCGATAGACGAATGCTTAGTGCCATTGTTAGTATTTCCTTCTTTCAATTTGATTTAGCGAATTATTTCTTCTTCATGAAATTCTGAAAGCCAGGCGGCAGCTTTGGCATGCCGGGCCCGCCCAGGCCGGGCAGACCGCCGAGATTGCCCGGATCCATCTTGCCCATCATGTCGCCAAGATCGGCGCCGCCCATCGCATTGCCCAGGCCACCCATGCCGCCGCCGGGACCGCCCTTGCCGAGCATCGCCATCATCCCCTTGATGCCGCCCATCTTCTTCAGCTTCTTCATCGCGGTCGCCATTTCCTGATGCATCTTCAGGAGTTTGTTGACGTCCTGCACCGTGGTGCCGGAGCCCTTGGCGACGCGGATCTTGCGTTTGGCGTTGAGCAATTCGGGTTTGGCGCGCTCCTTGGGGGTCATCGAGGTGATGATCGCGTCCATGTGCACCAGCACTTTCTCGCCACCGACCTGATCGACCTGGGCCTGCGCCTTCTTCATGCCGGGGATCATCCCGGCGAGCGCGCCGATGCCGCCCATGCGCTGCATCTGCTGGAGCTGGCCGCGCAGGTCGTTCATGTCGAACTGGCCCTTGCTGAGCCGCGCCGCCATCTTCTCGGCGTCTTCCTGCTGGATCGCTTCCGCGGCGCGCTCGACCAGCCCGACGACGTCGCCCATGCCGAGGATGCGGCCGGCCACGCGTCGCGGATCGAACGCTTCCAGCGCGTCGAGTTTCTCTCCCGTGCCAGCGAACTTGATCGGCTTGCCCGTAACCGAGCGCATCGACAATGCAGCGCCGCCCCGCGCATCGCCATCCATCCGGGTCAGCACGACACCGGTCAGCGGCACCTGCGACGAAAAGCTCTGCGCGACGTTGACCGCGTCCTGCCCGGTCAACGCATCGACGACGAGAAGGATTTCCGCCGGCGTCGCGACATCGGCGACGGCGCGCATCTCGTCCATCAACGCCTGATCGACATGCAGCCGACCCGCCGTGTCGAGCATCAGCACATCATAGCCCTGCAGCTTCGCGGCCTGCATCGCGCGACGCGCGATATCGACCGGCTGCTGGCCCGGCACGATCGGCAAGGTCGCAACCTCGGTCTGGGTGCCGAGCGTCGCGAGCTGTTCCTGCGCGTTGGGTCGATTGACGTCGAGCGACGCCATCAACACCTTCTTGCGCTCGCGCCCCGCCAGCCGCTTTGCGATCTTTGCAGTAGTCGTCGTCTTGCCCGAACCCTGCAGCCCGACCATCATGATCACCGCCGGCGGCGTCACGTCGAGTTCGAGCTCCGCTGCATCCGCGCCGAGCATCTCGATCAATGCGTCATTGACGATCTTGACGACTTGCTGCCCGGGCGTGACCGACCGCAGCACGTTCTGGCCGACGGCCTGCTCGGTCGCCTTGTCGACGAATTCGCGCGCCACGGGCAGCGCGACATCGGCCTCGAGCAGCGCGACGCGCACCTCGCGCATCGCCGCGCGCACGTCCGCCTCGGTCAGCGCGCCACGGCCACGCAACCGATCGAACACACCGCCGAGGCGATCGCTCAGGCTGTCGAACATCCGAAAAAACTCCGTTCACGACCGGGCCAAATCCCGAAAACGCAAGAAACGCCGGCGGACGAAACCTCGTCGGCCAGCGTGCGCTTTCCCGTTTGGAAAAGGGCATCTCACATTCCCAAGTGGAACGATCACCCGGCGCCCTAGCCGAACGGCCGCGCGGGGGCAAGTCCGCCCGCCCGGCGGTCCTGCGAGGAATACGAGCGCGGCTTAACACCTTCTATACCCTGGCCGTGGGAAAGTCCGCCCAACCGGGCCAGCCCGGATCAGCCTGGATCAGGGATTTGCGCCGATGCCCATAGCCACTAGCGGCATCGCACCGTCCGGGCCGGCCACAGCCAGGTCGGACATGGTCGGCGGCGCGATCACCGTCGCCTCGATCATCCTGTTCGTCGGCATCGGCAGCTCAGTGCTATCGACCGCGATCCAGCATTATATGGACGGCGGGAGAGCGGCGGACCGGACGCTTGTCATCGCGCTGCTGCTCAACGTCGCGCTCATCTTGTTCGGATGGCGCCGCCACCGCGCCCTGACGCGACAGGCAGCGGCCCGCGCGGTCGCCGACCAGCGCGCCCAGCAGCTTGCCTTGAGTGATTCGCTCACCGGCTTTCTCGTCCGTCGCGGCCTAACCGAAGAAGGCGCGGCGATGTTGGCGGGCGCGCAGCGCCGGTCGAAGGCGATGGCGCTGCTGATGGTCGACCTCGACCATTTCAAGACAATCAACGACATGCACGGTCATGCCACGGGCGACGCGCTGCTATGTACGGTCGCGAGCGAGATCGCGGCGGCGATGCCGTCGGTGGCGCTCACCGCCCGCTTCGGCGGCGATGAATTCGCCTGCGCCTTCCTGTTCGACCCCCAACATCCCGATACCGTCGAGCGTATCGCCGAGCGGCTGGTCAGCCGGATGGCACAGCCGTTCGCGTGCGAGGGGTTGCAACTTCAGGTCAGCGCGTCGATCGGCGTCGCGCGGTCCGATCTGCATTGCACGGGCATCGACGCGCTGATCCGCGCCGCCGATATCGCGATGTACGCCGCCAAGAATTCGGGCCGCAACCGCTTCGCCTGGTTCGACCCGTCAATGGAGCGCGAACTTCAGGCGCGAAACGATCTAGAAATTGCCCTGCGCGGAGCAATCCCCAAAGGCGAGATCGTGCCCTATTTCGAGCAGCAGATCGACCTGGCGACCGGGCGGCTGAGCGGGTTCGAGGTTCTGGCGCGCTGGGTACATCCGCAGCGGGGCGTTCTCGGCCCGGAGGTGTTCATCCAGATCGCCGAGGAAACCGGCATGATCGCCGATCTTTCAATGTCGGTGATCCGCCAGGCGTTGCTCGCCGCCAAGGATTGGGACGAGGGCCTGAGCCTGTCGGTCAACATTTCGCCATGGCAGCTGAAGGATGCATGGCTCGCGCAGAAGATTATCAAGCTGTTGACCGAGACCGGCTTTCCCGCCAGCCGGCTGGAGATCGAGGTGACCGAAGGCGCGCTGTTCGACAATCTCGCGCTGGCGCAGGCGATTGTCGGCAGCCTCAAGAACCAGGGGATCGGCGTGGCGCTCGACGATTTCGGGACTGGTTATTCCAGCCTCGCCCATCTGCGCGCGCTTCCGTTCGACCGCATCAAGATCGACAAGAGCTTCGTCATGTCGATCGAGGATAATCCCGAAAGCGCCGCAATCGTCACCGCGATCACCCGCCTTGGCGACAGTCTCAACCTGCCGATCACCGCCGAGGGGGTGGAAGAGCGCGCCGTCGAGAAGCGGCTGCGCGCGCTGGGGTGCGCAAAGGCGCAGGGCTATCTCTACGGCCGCCCTGCGAGCATCGCCGCGACGCGGCGCCTGCTCGCCGAACGGCGCCTGTTGCGAACCGCGCCCATCACCGAAACGTCCGACCTCGACCCTGCTACCAGCCAGCGCCTGACTGGCTGAGGAACGTTAATTCCTGAGGCGTGGAGCGTCGGCCGAGCGCCGCGTTGCGCGACGGAAAGCGCCCAAATCGCTCGATGACGGCCGCATGGGCCCGCGCGTATCCGAGTTCCTCGGCATTCCCCAGCTTCTCGAACATGGCGAGGCATGTGGTTTGATCGTGCCGATCTTCCGAATGCATCAGCGGGATATAGAGGAATTGACGTTCGATCGCCGACAATGCTTCGTCCCACCCGCGGACGAGCGCGATTTGGGTCAGCCTGCGCGCGAGTGGATCGCCGGCGAAAGCCTCCGCTGTGCCGCGGTGCATGTTACGCGAGAATTGGTCGAGCAGGACGATCGCTGCGAGCAAGGTGCGTGGATCGTCCGCCCAATCCGCCGCGTCACTCGCCAGCACGGCATCGCGCACCGCGCCGAACCGCTCGGCGATGACGCGATCGAGCGCATCATCCTGAGCAAAGCGTTTTTCCGGCGGCGTCTCCTGGAGCCAGAAACGCAGCACCGCTGCCGCCACGGCGTGGACACCGCCCTCACCTGTCCCTAGATCGTCGCGCATGTCGCCTGTTTCCCAGGCCGAGATCGTCACGCTCGGCTGCCGCCTCAACATCGCCGAAAGCGAAACGATCCGCCAGCTCGTCGCGGGCCAAGATATCGTCGTCGTCAATAGCTGCGCGGTGACGAACGAAGCGGTGCGCGAGACCCGGCGCGCAATCCGCCGCGCGAAGCGAGCGCGACCGGGCGCCGAGATCGTCGTGACCGGCTGCGCTTCGGAAATCGACCCGGCCAGCTTTGCCGATATGCCCGAGGTCGCTCGCGTCGTGTCCAACCTCGCCAAGCTCGACCCCCGGCTATGGGGTGCCACAGCCGACGCGCCCGCCGCCTTTACCGGCCACGCCCGCGCCTTTGTCGAAGTGCAGAACGGCTGCGACCACCGCTGCACGTTCTGCGCGATCCCGTTCGGGCGCGGCGCCTCGCGCTCGGTGCCGGCGGGCGCCGTGATCGAGCGGATCGCGGCGATGGTCGCGGCGGGGCACCGCGAGGTGGTGCTCACCGGCGTCGATCTGACGAGTTACGGCCCCGATTTGCCCGGTGCGCCGACGCTCGGGCTACTCGTCGAGCGGATCCTGACACGGGTCCCCGCGCTCGAACGGCTCCGCCTGTCTTCGCTTGACGGGATCGAGATAGACGACCGGCTGTTCGACCTCATCACCGGCGAACGGCGCGTGATGCCGCACGTCCACCTTTCGTTGCAGGCGGGCGACGACATGATCCTCAAGCGCATGAAGCGCCGCCATTCGCGCGCTGAAAGCGTCGCCCTCGTCGATCGCCTCAAGACCGCCCGCCCGGAAATCGCGATCGGCGCGGACCTGATCGCCGGCTTCCCGACCG
>JBDSKT010000305.1:0-10886 GCA_039916765.1 Sphingomonas sp. | reverse complement strand
ATTCTGTTCCAGCGATGCAATCCAGGAATCGCTGTGCCGTTTATTGACCCACCCGCCCCTGATAGCGGAGTGGCATGCGCGGGCAGCATCCGCGAACGTTGGACGTGTGATAGCCTGAGCTGCTTTTGCTGGTCGCACAGGTTCACCGCTTTCAATGCGGGTACGCAAGGCCGAAGCCTCTGATCGCGCCTCGGCAAGCGAAAGCTTACTCGTTGACCCTAGCCCGAAGTCCTGGCGCTTGCCATCGATCTGGGTCCGAAATACCCACGACCGAGAGCCGCTGTTTCGAACCATCAAGTACAATCCTCGACCATCTGCATGGCGCCCAGGCTTGGCATTCTTTACCTGCAGAGCTGTCAGACCGGTCATTTCGCTTTTCCTTTCGTCCCTCATTTCGTCCCTCATCCGATGTCGGATGTAATGGGACGCAGAGAAATGGTCGAAGACGAATGATCGGTTAAAATACCGTAAAAACAAAGAGGTAGAGACGTCTTGACCCTTCTCGGAATTTGAAAGGTAACGACCTCAGCTCCACCAAACTCACGCGTCAGCGCAGCCAGTTCAAGATAAGCGCTATACCGCCGATCATCGCGGCCAGGATGATGCTAGCGGCGTGGATCCTCCAGCCGTAACGGCACTCGACATTGGACGCGTGGAAGCCGTGCATCCCACTCTCCCGCGCCGCCGATCTCGCCGAAATCGGCTGACGCGCGGATAATAGCCCGAATCGGACCAAAACCCAAGAGGCAAGCGTGGTGCGGCAAGATCGCGCACGGGGGCGGAGGTTAACCCCCCTCGATCACCCTCCGTGCCGCGTCGAGCCGTGCGGCGTACGCGTCGATCGCCTTGGCGGTGCGCCGCGCGAATTCGGCCGCATCGTCAAAACGGCGTTCCTCGATCGCCTCGCGCACGCCCGGCAAGGTCTTCGCGCCATAACCGGTGAACCGTCCCGGCGCGTAGATCAGGTTCTTGAACCATGGACGCCCCGGCAGCCCGCGATCGTCGAGCAGCAGTTGGTCGATATCGCGCAGCATCGCGTTGAGCTTCGCGCGCGCCGCCGGGCTCAGCCGCGCGCCCTTGTCCGCATAGGCGCTGTCATACGCCGCGGCGGCGATCTTCAACCGATCGACCGCATCTTCGAGAACCGCCAGTTCGATGTGCGGGGTAAGCGCCTCGACCTTGACCGATCCGACCGGCTTGAGCGGATCGCTCGCCAGGCGGAACGCGCCGTCCTGAAGCAACTTCTCGCGCTTGCGATCCTCGGTGCGGCGGTCGTCGGCGAGCTTCTTGACCTCGGTCATATAGGTAGAGACGGTGTCGGCGAAATCTCCGAAGCGCATTTGCGGAGTATCGGCGTCGGCCATGCGCAGCACGATCCGCCCGATCGTCTTCGACAGCGTAGCACCGTATTTCAGGCCGGGATCATCGAACGTCGTCATGTGGTGGAAGCTGTCGTAGATCGAATGATACACCCCGCCGCTCTCGTCCTCGCCGCCATAGGTGATGTTGAGCGCCGGCAGGCCGAGATGCTGGAGATAGGCCGAGTAATCGGACCCTGAACCGAGCGGTCCGATCGGGATGTCGCCGCCCTTTTCCGCCGCCGCCAGCATCGCTTCGCTGGGATGTCCCGTCTTGTCATACGCATCGACCCGGATCGCGGCCCGCAGCCGCTCGGCGACGGTCGCGCCGGTTTCCGGATCGGTCACATCCGCGGCGACGGCGTTGACCAGATGCTGGAAGTCATGGCTGCCTTCGGCGCCCAGCGTGCCGCGGCCGTTGCCGTCGGTGTTGATGTAGAGCCAGGCTTTCTTCTTTAACTCGGCGGCATGCTCCTCGGCCCATTCGGTCGAGCCCAGCAGCCCCGGCTCCTCGCCGTCCCAGCTGGCGTAAACGATCGTGCGCTTGGGCCGCCACCCCTGCTTCCACAGTCCGCTGAGCGCCTTCATCTCCGACATCATCGCGACGTTGCCCGACAGCGGATCGGAGGCGCCGAACACCCAGCCGTCGTGATGATTGCCGCGTACGATCCACTCGTCGGGGCGCTCGGATCCCTTCAGCGTGGCGATAACGTCATAGACCGGCTTCAACGACCAGTCCGATTTGACCGCGAGGTGAAGCTTCACCGCGCCGTCGCCGCCGGTGTGATAGGCGAGCGGGAGCGACCCCTTGAAGCTGTCCGGAGCGAGCGGCCCGCCGAGCCGCGACAGGATCTTCGTCGCGTCGCCGTACGACATCGGCAGCGCCGGGATTTTGAGGATGGTCGGCGCCGTCGCGCGGGTCAGCCGCTTGGCGCCCGCCGTCGCGCCGATGCCTGGGGTGAGCGGGTCGCCGGGATAATTGATCATGTCCTGCACCGATCCGCGTTGCACGCCGGTATCGGGCCGCGCGCCGCCGCGCGGATAGACGTCGCCGCTGCCATATCCGTCCTGCTGCGGGTCGGAATAGATGATGCAGCCGATCGCACCGTGTTCCTGCGCCAGCTTGGGCTTCAACCCGCGCCATCCGGCGCCGTACCGGGTGATGACGATCTTCCCTTTCACGTCGATCCCGCGCCGCGCCAGCGCCTCGTAATCGGCAGGCAGGCCGTAATTGGCGTAGACCACGTCGGCCGTGACGTCGCCGTCGCCCTGATAGGCGACATAGGGCGGGAGCGCGTTCGCCGTATTGCCCGACGTGTCGTCGGCAGCGACCGGCGGCTCCTGCCCACCCAGCGGGATGCGATCGGGCGCGATCAGCTCGACCGTGGTCGAGATCGGGGTCGGGTAGAGCACCTGGAAGGTTTCGATATGCGCATCCCAACCCCATTCCTTGAACTTGGCGAGCATGAAATCGGCGTTGGCCTTGTCGTGCGGGCTGCCGACATGGTTGGGCGCGGACGACATCTGCTTCAGCCAGTCGAGTTGGTCCTGCGAACTGACCCCGGCATCGAATGCGGTCTCGACCGATTTTGCGTCGCGCTGCTGCGCGCTGGTCGCCCCGGCAAGGGCAACCGCGCTCAGTCCGCAAAGAAGATAACCAAGCTTCGTCATGCCACGCCCCTGTTTTTTCTGACTTTGGGCAACATGCGTCGCGCTTCCCTGGATTGGCAAGTGCCGTGCGACGAGTCACACGGGTCGCATGCAGCAACCAATCCCAGCCGCAACGGTCGTCCTGTTCCGTGAGACCGGCGGCGCCCCAGAATTGTTGATGGTCGAGCGTGCCAAGGCGATGGTGTTCGCGGGCGGCGTCTTGGTCTTTCCGGGTGGTCGCATCGATCCCGGCGACCGCGCGCTGGCACTGACGCTCGACGGAGAACAGGACGATATGGCCGCGCGGGTGGCGGCAATCCGCGAGACGGTGGAGGAGGTCGGCCTGCCGGTTGGCCTGACGGCGATGCCCGACGCCGCCACGCTCGCCGCCTTGCGCGCCGATGTTCACGCCGGCACCGACATCGGCAACGCGCTAGATCGCCACGGCCTCGTGCTCGCGCCCGATGCGCTCGTTCCCTTCGCCCGATGGCTTCCCGCGCACGCCCACATGCGCATCTTCGATACGCGCTTCTACCTCGCGCGGCTGCCTCACGGCGCGCCTGATCCGGTGGTCGATGATACCGAGAATGTTCGCGTTTTCTGGATGACCGCCCAGGATGTCCTCGACGAGGCCGACGCCGGTCGCGCGCACATCATCTTCCCGACCCGCCGCAACCTCGAGCGCCTGGCGCAATTCGCCAGCTTTGACGAAGCGACCGCGCACGCCGCGCGCTATCCGATCCGTGCGATCACGCCGTGGAGCGAGGAGCGGGATGGGGAGACGCATCTCTGCATCCCCGATGGTTTGGGTTATCCGGTCACGTCGGAGGTCCTGACGGGCGCGGTCCGGGGGTAGGGCACGCACCCGCCGTGGCTATGTGCCGCGATACGCCTGCACGCGCTGCACGGCAGCCTTCAATGCGCCATAGGCGCGGCCGTCTCGACCTTTTCCACCCAATGCGGAAAGAAGGCCGGTTGACGGTTCGACCAGCCCGATGCCGTTGCGGCGGCTTCGCTGATCGATTGCAGCAGCTTGCGCCGCAGGTCGGGATGAAGGTGCGGCAACGCCGCCGCGGCGCAGAACGCCGAAGGAAGCCACGGGCGGATTTCAGCGCCGATCAGCCGCTCGTAAAGGAACCGATAGGCCGAGAACGTGGTCAGCCGCCCCTGGCCGAGGTCGAACGCGCTGACCGTCATCAGCGGAGCGAGAAACGGTTCGACCGCATCGAGGCCGCTTTCGTCCGGGATCATCGCGCGCAATTCGGGCAGACGACGATAGAGCTTGGCCTGCGCGCGGATGCTGGCCGCTTCGATAATGTCGCGCGACCAGCGCGCCATGGCATCTTCGCGATCAAGACCGATGTCGAGCGAGCGGCGGATGTACCGCTGTGTCGCGGCACTAAAGCCGGCAAATTCCTTCATTTCCGCCAAGGTCATCGGCCCGTTGGCCGGTTTCGTACGAGAAGCCATGTCCACACCCCGCCCGTTTGAGCAACCGTGCAGACTATGCGCCACCACCCTTTACCCCGTGGTTAACGCATCGTCGCCCGGCGTTAAGCATGGAATCAGTTTTACTGTTGCGACGCAACAATGCTTGCGGCGAACCGAGGGGAGAGGATAACAATATCTCGCGGAGTGCGGCACTTGCGCAACATGCCGTCGCGTGGTGCCCGCAGGTCAGGCGCCCCGTTGCCGCTCGGCTTTCTCGTCATAGCCCGACGATTTAGGCGCTTCCTTGCCCATGCCCGGCTGGGTCGAGGAAGGGGGATCGGAGGCGTCCATCGACTCGTCCAGCGCATTGTCGAGTTGCGCCTCCTTGCTTTCCGGATCACGCTCGAGCCGCTTGGCGATCGACTTGTCCTGGCCGGCATCCTGGCGCGGATGCTGGATATGATCCGCCTCCTCGGGGTCTCCCGGGGCGACGGCCATGCGGTCGAGCGTCTGGTCGTCGATCGGCTTCTTGTCGTCGGTCATTCTTTCGTCTCCTGTGTCATCAGCGAAACGAACCACCCGCGTGCCTGTTCCTGTACTCCGCCCCCGCGCGGCATCCGCGCGGCAATCGTCGTCCAGGCGCACGACGCTGACTCGCTGCTCGTTCATCCTTGCGGTGCCGAAGATCGTCATGAAGGCGATGTCGGTCGCGTCGCGCCCCACCGCGACGCGTACCATGTCGCCGCATATCGACATGCCCGTCGCATCGATCAGGTGCCACGCGCCGCCCAACCACAATTCCGCCACGGCATGGAAATCCGGTGGATCGACGCCGGGCGCATATGCCGAAACACACCGCGCCGGAATGTTGCCGGCGCGCGCCAGCGCGACGAGCAAATGCGCGTAATCGCGGCAAACCCCGCGCCGTTCGGCGAAGGTCATCATCGCGGTCGTCACCCCGCTGCTCGCGCCCGACGCATAGGTCAGCTTGTCGCGCACCCAGGCGGTCAGCGCAGCGGCGAGGGCGCCGCCTTCGAGGCCGGAAAATTCGTCATGGACGAAACCCTCGAGCCGGTCGCTTTCGCAATAGCGGCTCGGCATGAGGTACGGCAGCGCCTCGACCGGGACGAGCCGGGGGGACGTGGCGGGGAGCGATGCGAGGTCGATCGAGGTTCGCTCGATCGCGACCACCGCGCGATATTCGGCGCGGAAATGGCCGCTGCTTCGCGCCCATGTGCGTTGGCCGATGCCATTCTCACCGGGGATCGCGCGGAGCGGGTCGGCGGTGAACACCCGCAGATCCTGCTGCTCCAGCCACTGGTCCGCCATCGCCGCCGCCTCGATCAGCAGCAGCACGTCGGCCGTGTCGTCGATCGTATAGTCCAGCGTCACGTCGATCGCGATTCGCATGCGGTTCTCGGGCCGTGGGGGATAAAGCAAAGGGCCCGGCAGGTTTCCCCGCCGGGCCCCAAGGTAGAGCGATCGTCGTTATGCCTAGTTCCGCTGGCTGCCGAAAATACGCAGCAGGAACAGGAACATGTTGATGAAATCCAGGTACAGGCTGGTCGCCGACATGATCACCACGCGTTGTTCCATGTCGGTTCCGGCGACCTGTGCGTACAGGCTCTTGGTGCGCTGCGTATCCCAGGCGGTCAGCCCGGCGAAGATGACCACGCCGACGAGGCTGATGACCATCGCGAAAGCGCCCGACTGGAACCACAGGTTGAGCAGGCTGGCCACGATCAGGCCGATCAGCCCCATCACCATGAAGGTGCCCATCGCGCTGAGGTTGCGCTTGGTGGTGTAACCGAACAGGCTGAGCCCGGCGAAAGCTCCCGCGCTGGCGAAGAATGCCTGCGCGATCGACGTACCGCTATAGACCAGGAAGATGGTCGACAACGACAGGCCCATTGTCACCGCGAATGCCCAGAACACCGCCTGCAGCTTGCCGGTGGACATGCGCTGCAACCCGAAGTTCATCGCCAGGATGAAGCCGAGCGGCGCGAACATGATGACGTATTTCAGGATTCCACCGCCGAGCATGATGTGCGCGGCCGAGGAGTCCATGCCGCCCCAGGAAAAGAACATCGCGACGAGGCCCGTCAGCAACACGCCCGACGCCATGTAATTATATACCGACAGCATATAGCGACGCAGCCCGGCGTCATAGGCACCCGTGCCCACGTCCACCGTGCCGAGCGTTCGCGTACCTTGCTGCGGATCCGACCAGTTGGCCATTGCGAATACACTCCAATAGTCCGGCCGATACGCCGGATGGACGGAATATCGTCGGTCGCGCCGGGCTTTTCAAGCGAATCCGAACGGGGCAAACTTCTCGCCATGCACCGCTTGTTCGTCGCGCTGCGTCCGCCGCCCGCGATCCGCGCCGTCTTGCGTCGCGTGATGGGCGGAGTGCGCGCCGCGCGCTGGCAGGATGACGAGCAGCTCCACTTGACGCTGCGCTATATCGGCGAGGTCGATCGGCGGACGGCGGAGGAGGTGGCGCTGGCGATGGTACAGGTGCGGACCGCGCCGATCACCATCACGCTGGCGGGCGTCGGCGCATTCGACAAGCGTGGGCGGGTCGATGCGCTGTGGGCGGGCGTCACACCGCACGACGCGCTCGCCGTCCTCCACCGCAAGGTCGATCATGCCCTGGTCCGGCTTAGCCTTGCGCCCGAACGCCGTGCTTATCTCCCCCATGTCACGCTCGGCCGCCTGCCGCGCGGCGTTGGCGTCGCGCTCGAGGTCGATCGCTGGCGCGCCGCTCATGCCGGCCTTTCGAGCGCGCCCTGCACGTTCGATCATCTCTATCTTTACGAAAGCCATCTCGGTGCCGAGGGTGCGCGCTACGACGTCGTCGGGTGCTGGCCGCTGGCGCGGATCGCGGTCGAATAGGGTCTTTCGCCGCGCCGCCACGCTGCTACCGTCGCACCGCGAGACCAACGACCGGGGAGGGCGATGCATGGCCGACGACGAGACAGAGGCGGCGCCGCGCACGCCGGCTTACGCCTGGTACGTCCTGAGCATCCTGGTCGTCGTCTACGTGCTCAACTTCATCGACCGCCAGATCATCGCCATCCTCGCCAAGGACATCAAGCGCGACCTCGGCGTCGACGATCAGTTCATCGGCTTCCTGTTCGGTACGGCGTTCGGCGTCTTCTATGCGCTGTTCGGCATTCCGCTCGGGCGGCTGGCGGATAGCTGGCGGCGGACCTGGCTGATGACGCTGGGCCTGTCGGTCTGGTCGGGGATGACCGCGCTGTCGGGTTTCGCGCAGAACGGCGCGATGTTGGCGGCGGCGCGCGTCGGGGTGGGCATCGGCGAGGCGACCGCCAGCCCGGCGGCCTATTCGCTCATCTCGGACTGGTTCCCCAAGCGGCTGCGCGCCACCGCGCTCGCGCTTTATTCGTCGGGTATCTATATCGGCGGCGGCGCGTCGCTGTTCATCGGCGGGCTGATCGTCAAGCAGTGGGATGCGGCCTATCCGGTGGCGGCGCCGCTCGGCCTGAAGGGCTGGCAGGCGGCGTTCCTTGCGGTCGGCATTCCCGGCCTGCTCGTCGCGGCGTGGATCGCAACCCTGCGCGAGCCGCTGCGCGGGCGTTCCGAGGGACTGCCGACGCCACCGCCGCATCCACGCCCGTTCGGCGCCTTCCTAGACGAACTGGTCGCGACGGTGCCGCCGCTGACGCTGATCGGCGCGGCGCGGCGCGGGGGCAGGGCGCTCGCCGTCAACCTCGCGGTCGCGGTGCTCGTCGCGCTCGCCGCTTATGGCGCGATCCTCGCCGACGGTGCCAAATCGATCCCGCAATGGGTCGCGGTCGGGGTCGGCATCTACGCCGTCTTCTCCTGGGGTGCGGCACTGCGCGACCGAGATCGCCCGACCTTCGCGCTCACGCTCGGCACGCCGGCGTTCGTCAGTGTCGTGGTCACCTACAGTCTCAACGCGCTGGTCGCCTATGCCGTCGCCGCGTTCGGCGCGACCTTCGTGCGCGACACGTTCGCCGTGCCCGCCGATCAGGCGGGGCTGTGGATCGGCGCCCCGGCGGCGCTGTCCGGGTTCCTCGGCATCACCTTCGGCGGTCGCGCGGCTGACTGGCTGCGCCTGCGATATCCGGCCGGGCGGATCATGGTCGTGCTGTTCGGCGGGCTGATGCCGCTGATCCCGGTCGTGCTCGCCTTCCGCGCGACGAGCGCCGGCATGTTCTACGTCATGCTCCCCACCGCACAATTTTTCGCCAGCAGCGCGCTTGGCGCCTCGGCGGCGGCAACGCAGGACCTTGTCCTTCCCCGCATGCGCGGCACGGCGACCGCCGCATTCTTCATCGGCACGACGTTGCTCGGCCTGTCGCTCGGGCCGTACATGGCGGGGCGTATATCGGTCGCGACGGGAAGCCTGTCGGTCGGGGTATTGTCGCTGCTTGCCACCGTTCCGGTCGCGCTCGCCGCCGGCATCATGGCTTACCGCCTCGTCCCCGCCGCCGAGGCGAGCCGCGAGGCGCGCGCGCGCGCCGCGGGCGAGCCCATCTAGTTCGCGGCGAACACCCCGCAGGCGATCCGTGGTCCGCTATTGCCGGCTGGGTCGCTCATCAGATCGTCTTGTCCCGCGTGAACCACGATCGCCGACCCATCGGCGTCGAGCAGCCCGGCCAACGTCGCGCCCGGGATCGTCACGCCGATCGCGCCGCGCCCGCCGGTGTCGACGATCAGGTTGGGCAGGTCGCCTTCGTGCGGGCCCATCGCGTTCATCGCGCCGTGCTTCTTGCCCAGCGGGTTCCAGTGGCCGCCCGCGCTTGCGAAATCGGGCGCGTCGCACCGGCCGATGGTATGGACGTGCGCGCCGTGCGTTCCGGGCGGAAGGCCCCGCGCGTCGATCGTGACGCGCACGCCGCCGGCGACCTCGGTCGCCGTTGCACGGCCCACTTCGGCGCCGTCGGCGGTGCGAAGCGTCGCCGCCGCGCTCGCGCCACCCGCGACCGGCGCGCCGGTGCGCACTTCGTGCTCGTCGCAACCCGCCAACGCCAGCATCGCCGCAGCCGCCGCCATCGAAGCTTGTGCCCGCATAACCCTGTTTCCTCTGTTACTATCGTCCAATCGATGCTGTGCCGGAAATAACCGCCGCGCAAGCATGTTTACGCTCGGGCGGTACGCGGCGCAGATAGGGCAGGGCACCGTCCGCGAACGGGCCGGTCAAGCCCCGGCGCTGGCTCACAGGCGCCGCCAACGTACGCCCTTACGGCACCAGCCCCGCCGCGAGTAGACGCTCCGCCTCGGCTGCCGCAGACTCTCGCCGCTGCCCTGCCGCCGCGACCGCCGCCCGTCCGCGCCGATCGGCCAGCGCGTTTAGCTTGCCGAGCAGCGCGGCGTCGATCTGCTCCTGGGTGAACCCTTTGGGCGCTTCCGCCAGCGGGCGCGCCCCAACACCCCCCATCGCGCCGCGCTTGATCAGCAGGATGAGCAGCGGGTCCGAATAACGCCGCCGCACCCCGACCTGCTTGCCGTTCGACCATACCGGCTCCTCGATGCCGGTCACCGCGCGCTCGAACGCGCTATGCTCCAGCACGGTGACCGCGAAAGCAATCGCCCGGTCCCACTCTTGCGCGAACGCGGCGGACCGCGCGCGCAGCTTGTAGGCCGAGGTGCTCGATCGCCCCGCCGCGCGGCACGCATCACGCACGCACCCGGTATCGCCCAACGCCTGGATGAATTGCCGCTGCTTGCCCGGCGTCCACCCGTCGAAGCGATAGCGCAGCGCCACGGTCGCCTCGCACGGTTCCGGCGGCAGCACGGTGACGGCGTTGGTTTCGGTCGGCGTATCGGTCATCTGGTCTGCCCCCTCGCGCGATAAGGAAGCGAACCATCTATCGCATGTCGGGGGTTGTAGGACAGCGGAAACGTATTTGCTTTGTTCCATTAACGGATCGAGCCGGCCCGTGGGGTCGCGCGCACGGCGGAAGCGGACAACGGGCGCCCGAGCTAGAAGAGGACGGTTACTCCAGCGACAGCCCGACCCTGGTCGTGCCGGCCTTGGCCAGCCATGCGCTCAGCACGCCGAAATAGGCCGGGGCGTTTGGCCGTTCCTCGTCTCCCTTGGCGGGATCGAGCAGATCATGCGCGGAGACGCCGAGTTGCATACCGTGATCGGCGCCCGGCACGACCGCCAGCTGGATCCGCGGATTGGTCTTCTGCAACGCCTTGATCCGCGCGACGGATTCGACGACGGGCACGACCGGATCCTCGCCGCCGTAAATCATCAGCGTGGGGACACGAATGGCGGGAATTTCCTTTACCGGGTCCATCTCGATCTGCTTGCGCCAATCGGAATGCTCACGATCTCGCAGCGTTGTTCCCATGTAGAGATACTTGAACCACGGCTTGTCCTTCGCCTGGTCGATCATCGATTGCGCATAGGCATGGTCGACCTTGCCGCGTTCGTAATCGTCAACC
>JBDSKT010000304.1:0-3180 GCA_039916765.1 Sphingomonas sp. | reverse complement strand
GTCGCGGTCGATCGCCTCGGCGAGGCGCGGGCGGTGACAGAAGCCGAAGCGGGTTATCGTCCGACCGATCCGCAAATCGCGTGGCACCTCGCCAAGTTCGTCGAGAACGTCCGCTCGGTCTCATTCGATCCTGTCTTGATGCGCGCAGACTGGCTGTCCGCTTATGACTTCGCGACCCAGCGCGGGGCGCAATATCTCGGCAACTATGCGGACCAGCTGATATTTCCGGTCACAGTCGGGAGTGGCGGAAATCCGCCAATTCCGGAAAACCGGGAAGGTCACAAAAGTGGTCACAGTGAGAGCAGTTTTCGGCTCAAACTGGTGGCGGACAATACGTAAGTTGTTGAAAAGACTGGTGGACGCACTTGGGCTCGAACCAAGGACCCGCTGATTAAGAGTCAGCTGCTCTACCAACTGAGCTATGCGTCCATGAGCGGCATTTGAGGTGCGCCATGGATGGGCGCGACCGCGTCGGAGGTGGCCGGTTAGCAATCCACGCCGGTGCGTGCAAACGCTTTTTCTACCAGCGGCCAGCCTTGCGGTTCTGACGGTCGATCGACATCAGGATGCCGAGGCAAATCATCACCGTCATCTGCGCCGACCCCCCAAAACTGATCAGCGGCAGGGGAACGCCGACGACCGGAGCCAAGCCCATCACCATCGCCATGTTGATCGACACGTAATAAAAGATCGTCGCCGCCAGGCCCGCCGCGGTAAGTCGTGCGAAACGGCTCTGTGCGTGCATTGCGACCGCCACGCCCCATTGTACGATGATGACAAAAGCGACGATGAGCGCAACGCCGCCGACCAATCCCCATTCCTCCATCATCGTTGCGAGCGCGAAATCGGTATGGCCTTCGGGCAGGTAATCGAGATGGCTCTGCGTGCCGTTTAGGAAACCCTTGCCGAGGATTCCGCCCGAACCAATCGCGATTTTCGACTGACTGATGTGATAGCCGATGCCGAGCGGATCGCTTTCGGGATTCAGGAAAACAAGGATGCGATTACGCTGGTAACCATGGAGAACGAAATTGACGGCAAGCGGAATGGCGGCGCCCAGCGCCAGCGCGCCGCCAAGGAACAAGCGGAGCGGCACGCCGGCAAGGAACATGACGGTCACTCCGCCGATCACGACCATCAGTGCGGTACCGAGATCGGGCTGTTTCATGATCAGCGCGGCGGGCAGGAGTATGAGGAGCGCCGGCTTCCACACCGCGCCAAAGGTGCGCGTCTGGTTGGGTGGCAACATATCGTAGAATTTGGCGCAGGCGAGCACGATGCACGGTTTCATCAGTTCGGACGGCTGCAATCGGATGATGCCGAGATCGAGCCAGCGCTGTCCGCCGCCGCGCACCGCGCCGAGCAACTCCACCAGCACGAGAAGTATGATGAGGCCGGCATAAGCGGGCAAGGCGCCCAGTTCCCACGCCGATTCCTTGACCCTCGACAGCGCGACCGCGCCGGCCAGAAAGACAAAGAAGCGGACTCCTTGGGACAACGCCCAGGGACGGACATGGCCGCCTGCCGCGGAATAGAGGACGAGCAAATCGAAACAGCCGATGATCAGCACGACGGTGATGATCTTCCAGGGCAGTTGCGCGAGCGGGGCGGGGACGAAATCGAGCCCGCTCATGGATGGGGTTCCGGGGATCCAACGCTCGCTACGCCGCCGCTGGTCGCCGTATCGTTGACCGCAGCCTCGGCGCTGGCGCTTGCCGCCGCAGTGGCAGCCTGGACGGCGGGTGCATCGGTGGGAGCGGTGGCATCCGCCTCGGTCGCAGCAGCGGCGACCGGTGGCGGAGCGTTGGCGGCGTTGCGATAAGCCGCCGTCTCCGCCGCCATGCGCGTCGTAATATCACCGCCCCAGGTCGGTTCCAGTTGGGCCAGGCTGGCAAGCGCGCGGTCGCGGTCGAAAAGATAGGTCATGATGTCGCGGCCGATGCCCGGCGTATCGAGATTGCGCACCGTATGCCCGCCATGCTCGAGCACGACGGCAATCGCATATCGGGGATTATCGTGGGGCGCGAACCCCTGGAACAGCGCATGATCGCGCAGCTTGAATGGCAACTGGCCGTTCTTGAGCACGCCGCCCGCGCGCTCGGCCATGGTGATGCGGCGGACTTGCGCCGTGCCGGTCTTGCCCGCCAACGCAACCCCCGGAGTCAACATCTTCGCCGCCCCGCCAGTACCGCCGCCGTTGACGACGCCCCACATCGCCTCGTGGATGACTTGGAGATGGTCCGGCTGAAAGGAAAGCGCAGGTGCGCCGCGATGAACGTGATCGGTAAGAATACTGGGCTGCAAGGCGCGGCCCGAAGCTAGTCGTGAAGCCATCACCGCCAGCTGGAGCGGATTTGCGAGGACATAGCCTTGGCCAATCGACGCGTTGAGCGAATCCGCCACCGTCCAAGCCTGCTTGTAGCGACGCATCTTCCATGCGCTGTCGGGAACCGTACCGTAGCGCTGGCTGGTGAACGGCAGGTCGAATTTCTGGCCAAGCCCGACCGTCCGCGCGACCGGCGCGACATGGTCGTATCCGAGACGCCGGATCATCTCGTAGAAATAGATGTCGCAACTTTGCATGATTGCGTTTTTGAGATCGAGCGCACCGTGGCCACGCTTCAGATGGCAGTGGAACACGCCATTGCCGACCCGCAGCGCACCCGTGCACACCACCCGTTCGCTCGCCGGCACGCCCGCACCCAGCAGCGCCAATCCGTTCATGGGCTTCACCGTCGAGCCAGGGGGATAGAGCCCCTGCAGAACCTTGTTCATCAGCGGCACGTGATCGTTGTCGCTGAGCATCTTCCATTCGAGGTGACTGATCCCGTCGGTAAAGACGTTAGGATCGTATGCCGGCATCGATACCATCGCGAGGATTCCGCCGGTCAGGCAATCGATCACGACCGCCGATCCCGAGTTGGTACCCAGCCGCCGAGCAGCGTATTCCTGCAAGCCGGCGTCGATCGTCAGCCGTGTCGTCCGCCCCGGAATATCGGGTCGCGTCGCTAACTCGCGCACGAGCTTTCCGCGCGCCGTTACCTCGACGCGCTTGGCTCCGGGCTGCCCTCGCAGCTGTGCCTCGAGCATCTTCTCCAGCCCGTCCTTACCAAGCTTGAACCCCGGCGTGACGAGCAGCTGGTCGTGCGTCTTTTGGAATTGTTCCGCGTTGGCGGCGCC
>JBDSKT010000303.1:0-3850 GCA_039916765.1 Sphingomonas sp. | reverse complement strand
GTTCGAAGCGCGAAGCGTTCTACTGGGCGGCGATCCTGTTCACGTTCGCGCTGGGTACGGCGTCCGGAGACCTCATCTCTGAGCAGCTCAATCTCGGCTATGCCGTGTCGGGGCTGATCTTCGGCGGTGCCATCGCGCTTATCACCTTCGCGTACTATGCGCTGCGCCTCAACGCTGTGCTGGCCTTCTGGCTCGCCTACATCCTCACCCGGCCACTCGGCGCGTCGATCGGGGATTTGCTGACACAGGCACCGAAGGATGGCGGCCTTGGGATCGGCACGTTCACAGTCAGCGGCATTTTTCTCGTGATAATAGTCGTTCTCGTTGGGTATCTGACTTTCGTTCAGGCGCGTGCGGGTCCCGCAGGGGTCAACAATTCCCCGGCTTGATCAGGCCACCGGGTCAGCTCGACTGGCGGCTGACGGGATCACTCCAGTGATGGGGTTACTCCGTTTGCGTCGGATCGGCCTGTTCGCGTTGTCACTAACGATGACCGCTTGTGCACTTCACACAGCAAAGCCCCCAATCGTCGGCTTTATACCAATTCCGCGCAGTTTCGAGGCGAGGCGAGCGATACTTATCGGTAACGTGCGGACGGATCTTCGCCGGCAATCACCAACGTTTGACGATGAGATACTTGAACGGGTGCTGGCGGTAATGAGGCAAATCCCTCGTGAAGATTTTCTGTCTCAAGATGCTCGCGACCTGGCCTATCTGGACTCACCGCTCCCGATCGGCTTCGGGCAGACCATCTCCGATCCTCATATCGTTGCAGTAATGACCGCTGCCGTAAGACTGCCAGCCCACGCGTCCCGACCGCTGCTGAAGCAAGCGCTGGATGGTCGATGCTGGGGCGGCGGGCGCGATCGTGGCCATGCGATTAGGTCGCACAACCCAAGCGGCTGCGCCAGTGGGGCTACTGTCGGAGCAAACGCACCGCCTCTTTCCCATTTGGATGGCGTCTCCGGGTTGTGCGCGATGCTGGTGGATGCGACCGATCGCGAGGCTTTCGAAAATGGTGGAGGGGCTGGGTTATCCTCCCATCGATTACCGGATCAGTTTCCGGCACCATGCAAGCGCGCGCCCAAAGATCCGTGAGCTGATCGCAAAGTATCCCGAGCATGTCGTTGTGGCACACGGCGTGGTTGTGAGAACCGGCGGCGAGGCCTTTCTGCTGCGCGCATTTTCATGGCTGCTAAAATAGCCCTACGTCCCCGATTGGGGTAGGAGCCGACGATCGGCAACGCGCCCAACTATGGTCATGCCATCTCGGGTTGTTAAATTTTTGAGCTCAGCGCCATCCGCGGGCGCCAGCCGCCCTGTGCATCAGGAAAGCTCACGGAAGCCCACGCATGTGAGGGACTGAAATGAGGGACGAAAATCGTTCCGTTTCCAAAAATGGCGGAAAATCGGCGCATTTTTCACTTGAATGGTGGAGCTGAGGGGAATCGAACCCCTGACCTCTGCAGAGCGATTGCAGCGCTCTCCCATCTGAGCTACAGCCCCGCTCCACCCCGTTTGTCGCGGAGGCGCCGCGTTTAGCGGGCCTTTTTGAGCGATGCAACAGCGCGCCTGAACTCCATTTCAACAACGTTTGCGACAGGCCGGACTCGGCGCAAGTCCGGGTGTGGGCGCTTATCCGTCGGACCTGGAACCATAACCCTCCTCATCCCTTTTGAATTACGGGGGCGACGTTGCGGTCCCCTGCCCGCTCGCCGCCTCCGGTACGTTTAGGAGGACAATCATGGGTCACGAACGCTATCCCCGAGACGACAGTACCGGCGATCATTATTACAAGCACGGCGACGACGTCGATAATTCACGCGATTACGGATCGCGTCGGGATTTCGGCTATTCCGGCGCGCCCCAGCGTCCGACTTATGGGGCGTATGGCGGCGACCGCGACCCGCGGCTGGGCGATGGCGATCGCCATTACGGGCCGCAGGAATATGGCCATGATCGGAACATGCCGCGCGATCGGTTCGACAACCGCGCCGATGGAGATCGGGGCGTATATGGTGCCGGCCGGTACAGAAGCGATCAGCGCGACGAGACCAACCGGGCTACCGGGCGCAATCGGCCGGGCGGCGGCATGGATCAGCGCGACCGCGGGTTCTTCGACCGTGCGGGTGATGAAGTTCGCTCCTGGTTCGGCGACGAGGACGCGGAGCGCCGCCGCGAACTGGATGCCCGGCGCGATGCTCGGTACGGCACCAACGCGCGTGACGAAGACTATCATAGCTGGCGCCGCGGCCAGATCGACGCACTCGATCGGGATTACGACGAATATCGCGCGGAAAACCGCACCAAATTCGAGAACGAGTTCGGCACCTGGCGAACCGAACGCCAAGGCCAACGCGGATTACTCGGCAGAGTGACCGAACACATGGACGTATTGGGGTCCGACGGCCAACATGTCGGGACGGTGGACAAGGTGCGCGGCGACCGCATCATCCTGGCCAAGAGCGACGAAGCCGCTGGCGGGCGGCATCATTCGATTCCGTCGCGATGGTTGCAGTCGGTCGATGGCAACGTGGCATTGCGCAAGACCGCCGAAGAAGCACAGAGCCACTGGCGCGACGAGGAGCGCAATCGGGCCTTGTTCAGCGACAGCGGCGAAAACAACGCGGAATTCCGCACCGACCACAACCTCAACCGGAGCTTTTCCGGCACCTATTAAGGCAGCCGGTCTATGAGCGGCGGCAATACCGCCGGAACGATAGGCCCGGACGGAAACGTCCGGGCCTTTGCTTCGTACCGCGAATTGCGCGATACCCTATCGTCGAAAAATCATTTCCGGAGAGTCGATATGTCGCGCGCCTGGAGCCTAAAGTCACGCCCGCAGGGCATGCCGACGCACGACAATTTCGAACTCATCGAGCTGCCGGCCGAGCCGCTCGCCGATGGCGAGGTGCGCATCGCGAATATCTGGCTCTCGGTCGATCCCTACATGCGCGGGCGGATGAACGACGTGAAGAGTTACGCCCCGCCGTTCCAGCTCGGCGAGGCGATGCAGGGCGGCGCGGTCGGCCAGGTCATCGACAGCAAGGCGGACGGGATTGTCGTGGGCGACATGGTGCTTCACATGCTGGGCTGGCGGGACGAAGCGGTTCTGCCGGCTTCGCAGGTGCAGAAACTCCCGCCGCTCGGCGCGCCGCCGCAGGCGTTCCTCGGACAGCTCGGTATGCCAGGAATGACGGCGTATTTCGGGCTGCTCACGGTCGCCGAGGCGAAAGAGGGTGATGTGGTGTTCGTCTCCGCGGCGGCAGGCGCGGTCGGCTCGACCGTCGTGCAGGTCGCCAAGGCCAAGGGCATGACCGTGATCGCCTCGGCAGGCGGCGCGAAGAAATGCGCATGGGTCCGATCGCTCGGTGCCGATCACGTGATCGACTACAAATCCGGCACGCCTGTGCTCAAGCAATTGCTGGCGGCGGCGCCCGACGGAATCGACGTCTATTTCGACAATGTCGGCGGCGAGCATCTCGATGCGGCGCTCGCGATGGGCAAACTCCACGCGCGATTTGCGATCTGCGGGATGATCGACATCTACAACGACGGCAAGCCGACCGAGCTGCGTTACCTCGCGCGGTTGATCGGCATGCGGATGACGATGAAAGGATTGTTGGTCAGCGACCATATGCACCGCGCGGCGGAATTCTATCGGGACATGGGCGGCTGGCTGACGGCGGGGAAGCTGAACAGCGAAGAGACGGTCCACGACGGGCTGGAAACCATGCCCGATGCCTTCCTTGGACTGTTCAGCGGCGGGAACATGGGCAAGATGCTCGTCAAGGTCTGAGCGGTCGCTCTCAGGCGACAGGCACATTACGATTTTCATGGAAGCGTCGTC
>JBDSKT010000302.1:0-5031 GCA_039916765.1 Sphingomonas sp. | reverse complement strand
CTTCGAAGCGGCAACCAGCCGCCTCGCGCGCGAACTCGCCGCGATGGAGCAGATCGACGAGCCGGCAGCGCAAGTGAAGATCCTGGATATTCTGCGCAAGGCAGCGGCGATCCATAACAAGGACAAGATGCCCGCCTGATTTGAATTCATCGGGTCGGACAATCGCGGTAAAAGACGGCCAAAAAGACCGTCCTTTTTCTGTTTACAAACGTAGTCGATATGCTCTAGGGCGTCTTCAATCATGGATTGGAGAGGCCCGATGAAGACGATTGCCCTGTTCCTGCTACCCGCCGCCGCGCTGACCGTCGCCGCGACGCGTGATCTGGGTCCCGGCATTCCCGGCATGCGCCAGGGCAATGCCTTGGTTTACCAGGTCGATGGCTTCGACACCGTCGCGCTCGGCGGGCCGGCGACGGTCGATGTGCATGTTGGACCCGGCTTCTCGGTGCGCGCCGAAGGCCCCGCCGCGGCCTTCGCCAACTTCCGCGTCTTTCGCGAGGGCGGAACGTTGCGCCTCGGCCGGCGGTATGAGGATGATGACGGCCATAATGATCTGGACCGCCAAATCGTCGTCCACGTTACGTTGCCGCGGCTGAACTCGGTATCGCTCGGTGGCAGCGGTGCGATGAATATCGACCGCGTCCGTGCCGAACGGTTCCAAGCATCGCTTGGCGGGTCGGGGACGATGACGCTCGGCGCGCTCGATGTCGGGCAGGCGACGATCTCGATCGGCGGCAGCGGGCGCGTCAGTGCCGCGGGCCACGCCAAGGCCCTCGAGACGAGCATCGGCGGGTCGGGAAGCCTCGCGGCGCCGGCGCTCCATGCCGAGTCCGCGACCGTGTCGATCGCCGGTTCGGGTTCCGTCCGCGCGGCTGTCGATGGCTCCGCGCACGTCACGATGGTCGGTAGCGGTGGCGCCGATCTTGGGCCGCGCTCGCGCTGCTCGATCACCAGGATTGGCCACGGAACGGTGCGCTGCGGCCGGTAAGGCTTGCACCTTTCCTCGATGTGTATTAGCAAACTAATACGCATTTGGGAATTTGCCATGAAGATGCTCGCCCTCGCTCTACTGGTTCCGCTCGCCGCCTGCTCGTTTCATTCCGGCGACGGCGATTCGGCCCCCTCCATTCCGGGCAGCGGATCCGGCACGGCGCGCAACTACCAGGCCTCGGATTTCACTGCCGTCTCCCTACACGGCGCGGACAATGTCGATATCCGCGTCGGCGGCACTTTCTCGGTGCGCGCCGAAGGCCCTTCCGCCGAGCTGGACAAGCTCAAGATCGTCAAGAAGGGCGATACGCTCAGGATGGGACGTGTCGAGCAGTTCGGGTTTCTTTGGGGCGGTAATCATAGCCGGAACGACATCAAGATATACGTCACGATGCCGCGCATTACCGCGACGAGCCTAACCGGGTCGGGCGATATGACGGTCGATCGGGTCACGGGGCAGAAGTTCACGGCCTCGACCACCGGATCGGGCAGCCTGACTATCGATGCCGTCGGGACGGACGAAGTGAGTTTGTCGATCGCGGGATCGGGCGACATGAAGCTGCAGGGCGCAACTAAACGGCTTGGCATCGATATCACAGGAGCCGGGGGTGTCGATGCGGGCGGGCTGAAAGCTACGAGCGCGAAAGTGTCGATCGCCGGATCGGGCGGGGTGAAGGCCGACGTCACCGGTCCGGCCTCCGTTTCGGTGATGGGTTCGGGCGATGTCGATCTCGGCCCCGGCGCCAAGTGCTCGACGTCCAAAATGGGTTCGGGCGAGGTCCACTGCGGCAGCTGACTTGGCTTGACCGACAAAGGGTGCGATGCCGGGACATGGTTCGACATCGCATCCTCCTCGCCATCCCGCTGCTTGCGATGCCGGGTGCGGCGTGCGCCGCAACGCACGTCTACACGTTGGGCAGCTACGATCGGGTGCGCATCGAAGGTCCGTTCGAAGTCAGCGTTGAAACCGGCGCTCCGCCGGGTGCGCAAGCCAATGGCGCCTCAGCCGCGGTCGATGGACTCGACATCGCGCTTCAGGGCAACACGCTGGTGGTGCGGATGGGGCATCAGGGTTGGGGCGAAACGCCCGCCGGGAAGGCGTTCATGCCGCCCGTCATCACGCTCCGCACGCCCGCGCTCAACGCGGTTTATGTCAATGGCGGCGCACGAGTGACGATTGCGGGGATGAAGGCGCAGCGCGTCGATCTGTCGGTCAACGGTAGCGGTACGGTCGGTGTCTCGGGCGTCGATACCGATCAATTGTTCGCTACGGTGATCGGCGCGGGCACCGTGACGCTAGCCGGTCGTGCCGCTCGTGCGCGGCTGGTCACCAACGGTTCGGGTAATGTGGATAGTGCCGGGCTGGCGGTCAATGATCTTGCAATCCTGCAGGACGGTACGGGCGAAACCCACGCCGCGGCGCGCTACACCGCATTGGTTACGACAACCGGACTCGGCCGCGTGACCATCGAGGGCAATGCGAAATGCGTCGTCCACAACCAGAATGGCGGCCCCGTCGCGTGCGGCGCCGGGGCAGCCGACTGATCCTCCTCAACCGGGTTTGCGGAATTTCAACATGAACTGATCGGTATTCCCGCGGATCGCGGGATCGAACACTGCGCGACTGTGATCGTCGGCCGTATTGCGCAGCGCCGTACTTTCGCCGACGAACACGAAACCCGCTTTCACCACGCCCGCCTTGACCGCCGCCGGATCGATGCGGTGCAATGTGCCAGTGTCGGCCAGTCCCTTGCCCGCCGCATCGGCGTGATCAATCACGACATAGGTTCCGCCCGGCTTCAGTGCGTCGAACACCGCCGCGTTGACCGCCGCGATCGAGGCTTCGCCGCCTTGGTTGGGGATGTCGTGGTAATTCTGGACCGTCCAGACGATGTCGGCTTTTTGCGGCAGCGTGATGATCGCGCTATCGGCCTGCGCCGTGACGTTCGCCAGCTTATGCGCTTCGAGCGCTGGTTTTTCCTCCACCGCATATTTTGCCGCGCCTCTGGGCCACACGGCGTAGACATGTCCTTTCGGGCCGACGACGCCAGCGAAGATGCGTGTCCAATAAGATTGGCCGGGGATAAAATCGACCACGATATCGCCTGATGCGACACCCGAAAAGGCGACTGCTTCGGCTGCCTTGCGCCGCGCATCGTCGCCGGCATGGTCGGTGCGGGCAGGGTTTGCGAGCGCCGCAGCGATGGCCGCCGTGCTAGCCGGCGCCTTGTGCATCTGCGCCGCAGTCATCGTACCGCTTGCCATCGATGCCGCCACCGCCACGGCCATGAACCCATTTCGCATTTCGCTCTCCCCTGTTGACCCTCAAACGTCGAGATTGGCGACGCTCAGCGCATTCTCCTGAATAAACTCGCGACGCGGCTCGACCACGTCGCCCATCAATCGCGTAAAGATTTCGTCGGCGACATCGGCTTGCTCGACCTCGACACGTAGCATCGACCTGTTCTGGGGGTCGAGCGTCGTTTCCCAAAGCTGCTCGGCGTTCATTTCACCCAGCCCCTTGTAGCGCGAGATGGCGAGGCCCTTGCGCCCCGCCGCAAGCACCGCGTCGAGCAATTGCGAAGGACGCGCGACCATCGTCTCGCCCTTGCCGACTGCGACAGGCACATCGTCATCGGCGTCGGCCGCAGCATCCGCTTCGGCCTGTACTGCGGCGGCGGCCTTGGTCGAAACCAGCTTGGCCGTCTGCACGAACGCCTCGCGCTGCTCCTCGCCAAGCGTATGCAGCTTACGCGCTTCCGCCGAGACAAGGAACGCGGCCTCGATGATGTGGTGATCGGTGACCCCGCGCCACAGCCGCTCGAAGTGGATTCCGCCATCCTCGGTCAACCGCGCGGTCCAGCGCGCTTCGGGGTCGGCCGCCATCAGGCCTTCGTTGACCGTTGCGACGCGAGTGATCCTCTCCTCCGCCGTGGCGAGGGGGTCGAGTGCGCCGCCCATCGCCAACGCCTCGACCATCACTGGATCGTAGCGGCGCGGCACGTAGCGCATCAGCGTACGCATTCGCCGCGCATGATCGACCAGGTGGCGCAGGTCGGCGCCCGATCGCGTCCCGCCGACGCCCTCCAGCACTGTCGCGGCGACGCCATTCTCGACCAGATATTCGTCGAGCGCGGTATCGTCCTTCAAATACACTTCGCTACGTCCGCGCGTCGCTTTGTAGAGCGGCGGTTGGGCGATGAAGAGGTGCCCGTTGGTGATGATCTCGGGCATTTGCCGGTAGAAGAAAGTCAGCAACAGCGTGCGGATATGCGCGCCATCGACATCGGCGTCGGTCATGATGACGATCTTGTGGTAGCGCAGTTTCTCAACGTTGAAATCGTCGCGGCCGATCCCGGTCCCCATCGCCTGGATCAGCGTGCCGATCTCACGGCTCGACAGCATCCGGTCGAAGCGCGCGCGCTCGACATTGAGAATTTTGCCCCGGAGCGGCAGGATCGCCTGAAAATGCCGGTCGCGGCCCTGCTTGGCCGAGCCGCCGGCCGAATCGCCCTCGACCAGGAACAGCTCGGACTTGGCCGGGTCGCGCTCCTGGCAGTCGGCGAGCTTGCCGGGGAGCGAAGCGATATCCATCGCGCCCTTGCGCCGCGTCAGGTCGCGCGCCTTTTTCGCCGCTTCGCGCGCCGCCGCCGCATCGATCACCTTGCCGATGATCGAGCGCGCATTGGCCGGATTCTCCTCCAGCCACTCGGCCATCTTGTCGGCAAGCAGGCTTTCGAGCGGCTGGCGCACCTCGGACGAGACGAGCTTGTCCTTGGTTTGCGAGCTGAACTTGGGATCGGGCAGCTTGACCGAGACGATCGCGGTCAATCCCTCGCGCATGTCGTCGCCGGTGAGGGTGACCTTCTCCTTCTTCAGCAGCCCCGATTTGTCCGCGTAATTGTTGAGCGTGCGCGTCAGTGCAGCGCGGAACGCCGCCAGATGCGTGCCGCCGTCACGCTGCGGGATGTTGTTGGTGAAGCACAGGACGTTCTCGTAATAGGAATCATTCCATTCGAGCGCGACGTCGATGCCGATATC
>JBDSKT010000301.1:0-6566 GCA_039916765.1 Sphingomonas sp. | reverse complement strand
GTCGGGGGAGGCTTTCCCTCCAGCTATCCCGGCATGGAACCACCTCCGCTCGAACGTTATTTCGAGACGATCCACCGCGCGTTCGAATCGCTACCCGTCAGCTATTCGTCGGAATTATGGTGCGAGCCGGGTCGCGCCCTTTGCGCCGAATACAGCTCGCTGATCGTGCGGGTCGAGAAGCGCCGCGGTGATGAACTCTACATCAACGACGGCGCCTATGGCGCGCTGTTCGATGCGGCGCATATCGGCTGGCGCTTCCCAGTCAGCTTGCTGCGCGAGCCGGACAGCCGTGCGCGCGATATCGCGTTCAGTTTTTACGGCCCGACCTGCGACGATCTCGATCATATGACGGGCCCGTTCCTGCTTCCGGCCGACGTGGCAGCCGGCGACTATATCGAGATTGGCATGCTCGGCGCATATGGCTGCGCGATGCGCACCGCCTTCAACGGTTTCGGTTCGGACGAGACGGTGATCGTTGACGACGAGCCGATGGCGTCGCTCTACCTCGGCGAGGAACGCGAGGTCGCGTCCAACGTCGTCACGCTGTAACAGGCGTCCTCCATTGAATTGCGGCGGGGCGTATTGGGCGTCTCGCCGCTGCTTGGGTTTTCGCGTCCCCTCTTGAATGACGCCGAGTGACTACCGGAGTTTCCTATGACCGACACCGCTCTCTCGAACCGAAAGGCCGAGCTGCTCTCGACCGAGGTTGAGCATATCGACATCACCAGCTTCGATGCTCGACCGATCGTCGATGCGATGAAGAAGATGAGCTTCACCAGTCGCGATCTGGGCCGGGCGACGGACATCTACAACCAAATGCTGGCCGATCCGGACTGCTCGATCTTCCTCGTCATCGCCGGCTCGACCAGCGCGGGCGGGTGCATGGATCTCTATGCCGACCTGCTGCGAAATAACATGATCGACGGTGTCGTCGCGACCGGCGCATCGATCGTTGACATGGATTTCTTCGAAGGGCTCGGTCATAAACATTATCAGGCGCTGGAGGTGCCGGATGACGATACACTGCGCTCGCTGCTGATCGACCGTATCTACGATACCTATATCGACGAGGAGCAGCTCCAAGACTGCGACCACACCATTCTCGAGATTGCCAATTCGCTCGAGCCGCGCCCTTATTCGAGCCGCGAGTTCATCCGCGCGATGGGCAAGTATCTGGTCGAGCACGGCAAGAAGGACAACAGCCTGGTCAAGCTCGCCTATGAGCATGACGTGCCGATCTTCTGCCCGGCGTTCGTGGATTCGTCGGCGGGGTTTGGACTGGTCAAGCATCAGGTCGATCGTGCCAAGGAGGGCAAACCCTATATGGTGCTCGACGCGATCGCCGATTTTCGCGAACTGACCGACATCAAGATCAAGGCGGGAACCACCGGCTTGTTGATGATCGGCGGCGGTGTGCCCAAGAACTTCATTCAGGACACCGTCGTCTGCGCCGAGATCCTTGGCCATGACGATGTGCAGGTCCATAAATATGCCGTGCAAATTACTGTGGCCGACGTACGCGACGGCGCCTGCTCGTCCTCGACGCTCCAAGAGGCGGCAAGCTGGGGCAAGGTCAATACCGGCATCGAACAAATGGTTTTTGCAGAAGCCGGGTCGGTGATGCCGCTGCTCGCCAGCGACGCCTATCATCGCGGCTTGTGGAAGAACCGTGCGAAACGGCGTTGGGGCGCGTCGTTCGACTAATTCCGTTGCGACCGCGAACCGATTAAGGCAGTTCTTCCTGAAATAGGGGGAACTGCCATGATCGAACATGCCGAAATCTTGCAGCCGGTCGTTGTCCTCATCGGCTGGTCGCTCATAATGCTAAGCTGGCTAGTGGTCGTTCGTCTGCCGGCGATGAGCAAAGCCGGGATCAATCTCAACAAATTGGTTGGCGGCAAAGGCAGCGATGCCGACGGCGTCCTGCCTGCCCGTACACAGTGGCCGGCACACAATTATAACCATCTGATGGAACAACCGACGTTGTTCTACGCAGTAAGTCTGGTCCTCGCCTTGGCCGGATGGGGCGGCGGGCTCAACGCCGATATTGCGTGGGCCTATGTCATCCTCCGGATCGCACACAGCCTGGTGCAGGCGCTCTATAACCGCGTCGCCGTGCGGTTCGGGCTGTTCGCGCTATCGACCTTGTGCCTGATCGCGCTGACACTGCACGCGGCATTCGCCTTGTTCGGGGTTCACCACGCCTAGCCGAACAACCGCTCCATCGACCGGTCGAGCATCACCAGCTGCCACAATGTCCGGCCGTGGTCCGCGCGGCCGGCGTGGTGATCCGCCGCGAGGCGGGCGATCGCGGCGGGGTCGAACCAGCCCAATCCGACCAAGGTACGTGAGTTCGCCAATGCAGCCGCTTCGCCGGCGAGCGACCCGCGAAACCAGGCGCCGACGGGCGTCACGAAACCCATTTTGGGCCGGTAGAGGATTTCATGCGGCAGGTAGCGCCGCATCGCGCGCTTCATCAGCCACTTCCCCTGCCCGCGCCGAAGCCGCATGTCCGCGGGCAGCGACGCGGCAAATTCGACCAATTTGTAATCGAGCAATGGCTCGCGCGCCTCCAGGCTGACCGCCATGCTCGTGCGGTCCGCCTTGGTCAGGATATCGCCCGGCAGCCAGTGCTGGAAATCCGCATATTGCGCACGGTCGAGTGCATCGCGTGCCGGCGCGTCCAGCATCGAACGAACGTACCGGTCTTCGGCGCGGTGGCCACCAAGCGCACGTTTCGCCTCGGCAGAGAACAGCATTCCGCGCAACGCCGGCGTGGTGACACCGACCGACCGCGCATACGCCACCGCGCCACTTTCCGCGATGCCGAGCAGCGTCGTCTTTGCGCGTAGCGGGCGCGGCGCCCAGTCCGCCTTGGGATAAACCGCGCCAAGCCGCCCCGCCAGCCGTCGCAGCGGCGCCGGCAACATCCCCCGCACCCGCTCCTCCGCCACTTGGAAGCGATACCGCCGATACCCGGCGAATGCCTCGTCCGCGCCATCGCCCGATAGAGCAACGGTGACCTGTTCGCGCGCCAACGCGCTGACCCTATAGGTCGCCAGCGCCGAGGCGTCGGCAAACGGCTCGTCGAACGCCGCGACGAGCGTATCGATCAACGAGAAGTCATCGGCAGCCACCACACGCTCGCGGTGATCGGTGGCGAACCGCGTCGCCACCTCCCGCGCGTAGCTTCGCTCGTCATGTCCTTTTTCGTCGAAGCCGATCGTGCAGGTATTGACCGCGCGTGTCGATGCCTCGGCCATCAGCGCGACGACCGCCGAACTGTCCACTCCGCCCGACAGGAACGCGCCGAGCGGCACGTCCGAAACCATGCGTGAAGTAACGGCATCGCGTATCAGTGCGAGGAATTGTTCTTCAAGGTCCTTGGCCGAACCCCTTGCCCGGCGGGAAAAGTCCACATCCCACCACCGCGATGGAGCGGGAACCGCCCTACGGCGCTCGAGCAATAGGCAGTGACCGGCGGGCAGTTTCTTAACCCCGGCGACGATGCAGGTGTCATCGGGAACGTAACCAAACGCCAGATAATCTTCGACCGCGCGGATGTTCGGCTCGCGTCGCAAAAGGGGGTGGGCGAGCAAACCCTTCAGCTCCGATGCGAAGGCAACGCCACCGTCCGACAGCTCGACATAGTGGAGCGGCTTCACGCCCATCCGGTCGCGCGCCAGGAACAGTGTTTGGCGCCGCGCGTCGTGCAGCGCGAAGGCGAACATTCCGTTCAGCCGGTCGAGCATCGCCGGGCCCCAGCGCTCCCACGCGTGCAGCAGCACCTCCGTGTCGCCCGCAGTGACGAACACCGAGCCGGACGCGGCGAGTTCGGCGCGCAATTCGACGAAATTATAGATTTCGCCATTGTACGTGACGGTCAGTGCGCGGTCGGCGCTGGACATCGGCTGCGGCGAGCCCGCGACATCGATGATCGCCAGGCGCCGATGTCCCAACCCCACACCGGGCGCAGTCCAAACGCCCGATCCATCTGGACCGCGATGCGCCTGCGCATCGATCATCGCGACAATGCGTGTGGGATCGACTGGCTTCGGGGTGACGGGATAGTATATCCCGGCGATACCGCACATCAGCGCCGCCCGGACGCACGGTCGGCGATGACGTCGACCGGGCCTAGCGCGGAAAGGAACGCCGTCATTGCTGCACGCGGATCGTGTCGCGGCCTCACTTCTGTCGACAGGTGTACCGCGACTGCGCGCTGATCGCCGCCGAGCAGCCTGGCGCGCAGCGTTTCAAGTTTTACGCGCTCGTCGTTATGCGTCAGTACATCGCCAATCCTATACCAGCTTGCGATCTGCCGTTCGACCGGGCCAGCCGCAGTTACTCGCATCACCGCGCCACCGTCCAGGTCGGGCAGGTCCTCGATCCGCACCCAGCGATCATCCTGCCGCAGAGGACCGACCCCGAACGCGACGATTTCCTTGCCTTCATGTTGACTGCCATAAACCGCCAGCGCGAGATCGACAGTGTCGCCGGCCGCATTTTGATACCGGCCGATCAGAAAATGGTCCGCGCCGGGATAGTTTGGCGACCATGGGGCACGCTCGCTCATCGCGGCACGATGCCAGCCCGGTACGTCCGGCAGCGAGATAGCGTCGGGCAAAGGTGCCGCGCGTCCGTCAATTTCCGATGCCCATCCGGGGAAGGTTGCGACCACCGCAAGCACGAGCGCGGCGGCGACAAACAAGCCCATGGTGCGGCGAGGGGGCGCCTGCAGACGGGAAACATCGACCACCGGTGCGTCGGGCGCGCGATCGAACCAGCGCCAGCCGATTGCCAGCACCGCGCCCATGACAATCCCGAAGAAGATCCAGCCATAGACGATATGGTCGAACCCGGTCGCGCGCTCGACCGAAGTCAGATAGGCGGCGTAAATCGTACCGAATGCACGCAAGCCATTGGCAACTATGGGTACTATCAGCGCTATGATCATGAAGATCGCGCGCCGGCGCCACGACACGAAGCAGACATTGGCGACCAGCGCGCCGTAAGCGATCATCGCGATAACGAACTTGGCGCCGGAACACGCCTCCGCCACCTCGAAATAGCCGTTCGGAATGGTGATCAATACACCATCCACGGCCGCGGGTACGCCAGCCATATGCAGCAATGGCATGGTCATGGCGACGGTAATGGTCTGCAGCGGACCCTCAAGGCCCTCACCGAACGGCACCAGAAATATGGCGTAGCACAGCGGGAAAAACAGCGCGCGCGCCACGTTTGGCCCGAGGATAGTCACCACCGCCCCCTGCAGCATCATCACCAAGCCAAGGTGTCGAGCCAGCGCCACTCCGCCGGCATCGCCCAGCAACCAGCCGGATCCGCCCGCCGCGACGAGCGCCAAACCTGGCCACCACGCGACCGGTGCCACAATTTCCAATTCGTGTCGCCGTTGCCACACCAGCCAAGCCAGCACCGGGCCGATGAACAAGCAGTGCCCGAAAGTGGTGCTGGTCCACCAGATGTCGATCAGATTCAGCGCATCGACGCGAAACAGCGTGATGATCAGCACTGCGACCCCGCCAAGCACAAGTGCGTAGCGCCTCCAGCGTTGATCGGGACGGGCCCCTGCCTCCGCAGCAAAATTCCCTTGAGGAAGCGCGATGGTCATGCGGCTGCTGTCCGGGGCAATACTGCCGGGCTGACACGAAGTAGGGCGTCGAGCGGCGCGAGCCGCGCGTCCCAGCCATATCGCTGCTGAACCTGGAGGCGAGCCGCGTGTCCGAGCACCGCTGCCTCGCGCGGATCGTCCAGCACCGCTATCACCTCTGCCGCGAGTTCGGCGGCCGTGGTGCCGACGCGGATCGTGTCGGCGTGGTCGATCCCCTCCGCAGCGGCTCGCGACGCGACCACCGGACGCGCCATCGCCATCGCCTCAAGCACCTTGTTCTGCACGCCCCGCGCCAGCAGCAGAGGCGCCACGACGACCGAAGCAGCGGCGAGCCATCCGCGTACGTCGGCTACCTCGCCCGTTACCGTGACACCTTCCAGCCCGGCGAGTGCGATAACCTCTGCGCTTGGGCTGCGACCGACGATGGCGAACTGCACGTCGCGATGCTCGCGGCGGACGATAGGCAGAACATGTTGGGCGAACCGCGTAACCGCTTCCACGTTGGGGCGATAATCCATCTGGCCGGTGAACACGATCAGTCGCCCGTTGGAAACGATCGGCTCGAACATCTGCGAGGGATCGAAAAAGTCGGTGTCGATGCCATTCTCGATGGCGCGCACGTTCGCGATGCCCGTCGCATCGCGGAAAAGATCCGCTTCCGCTTGACTGACGAAAAGACTTACGTCGGCTTGCGCGGCGATCTTCCGTTCGAAAGCGAGAAGCAACCGGGCTTCCCGCTTCATTAGCCAGCGCAGAGGACCGCGTGATGCCTCGGCATATGCCGCGAACTTCGCCGAATCCATGTCGACGAAATCCATGATCACGCGCTGACGAGGCGTCGGCGGCAGATATTGCGCCATCTGGCTTGAAAAGACGTAGATCGTATCGATCGCCTCGATCGCGAGAACCTTTCGCACCGCTGCATGCAAGG
>JBDSKT010000300.1:0-3998 GCA_039916765.1 Sphingomonas sp. | reverse complement strand
AGGTCGTGGTGGTCGTGTAGCTGCCGCCGTTCGGACCGGCCGGTCCGCGATAGACCATCGGCGGCGGCGGATATGCGCCGTCGTGACCGTGCTCGGAGAAGATGTAGTCCGTATGGCCGCCACGGTCTGCACCGTCCCAGTCGACGCCGTCCATGCTGTCCCACACCCGGCCGCGATCGTCGATCAGCACAGCGTCGTCATAATAGCGCGACCAGCGATACCCCTCGGGCGGCTGCGAAAGACCGTAAGACCAGAAATCGTCGATATAGAAGCTTGGTGCGATCCAGTAGCCCGGTAGCGCCCAGCCGCGCTGCGGGTGATGATAGGCGTTCCAGCCGCCGGGCGCGTTTGCGCCGCCCGACCAATGTCCGCCGATCGACCCGCCCCAGCGACCAGCCGGCCGACCGCGCCGCTGGCCACCGGACCAGTGTCCGCCGCTCCACTGCCCACCGTGACTGCCGTGCCATTGACCGCCGCCCTGCATCGGTCCCGGCGCGGGGAAATGTGCCCCGGCCTGCGGCGCATCGCCCATCGGCGGAGCCATGACGGGCATCCCGCCACCCGGCTGTTGCGGGATGCCGGCGCCCGCGTTTCCGCCGAGTCGCTGCGCGTTGGCGGCGCCCGCGAATGCCAGCGCGGTAACCATCGTCAGTCCCGCATTCCTTAGGATTCGCATGGTTGATCGCTCCCTGTTGGCCGACGCGGCGTGATGCCGGACGCCGAATTGCTTAACGCCGTCCTTACCAAAAACGGCGGTTTTCAGCCAGCGAACGGCGGCGGGAGGCAGTGTCCCGAAACGGATCAGCCGATGCGCGGCGCAAGCGTCGCCATCAGCGCCTCGCACGCGCGTGCATCCTCGGCGTCGAACCGCCCCGGCACCGGGCTGTCGAGGTCGAACACGCCGATCAGCTCTCCCTCGTGCACGATTGGCACGACCAGCTCGGAACGGCTGTCGGCATCGCAGGCGATATGACCCGGAAATGCGTGGACGTCGGCGACAATCTGCGTCTGTCGCGTCGCCGCCGCGGTTCCGCAGACCCCCGCACCCAGCGCGATGCGAATGCATGCCGGCTTGCCCTGGAAAGGCCCGAGCACCAGTTCGCCGTCCACGAGCCGGTAGAACCCGACCCAGTTGAGATCGGGCGAATATTGCCACAGCAACGCCGCGGCGTTGGCCATGTTGGCGATCGCGTCGGGTTCGTCGGCGGTCAATGCGTCGAGCGCGGCGGCAATATCTCGGTAGAGATCGGCCTTGGATCCCGCAGATACGTCGAACTGGTACATCAATCGATCCTCACTCTTCCCCGGCTGGCCTTGACGGTGCCACGGCCTTTCTTGTCGTCCACGCGCCGCGCCTTCGCCGCCTTGCTCGGCTTGGTCTTCACTCGCTTCGCCTGCCGCTCGTGCGCCTTGGCGAGCAAGGCGCCGATCCGGTCGCGCGCATCGGCACGGTTCGCCTCCTGCGTACGGAAACGGCGCGCGGTGACGACCAGTTCACCCGACACGGTCATTCGGCTTCCGGCCAGGATTTTCAATTGCGCATAGGCGTACGGAGGCAGACTGAGCCTGAACACGTCGATGCGTAGCTGCACCGCGGTCGCAACCTTGTTGACGTTCTGCCCGCCTGGCCCCGATGCCGCGAGGAAACGTTCCTCGATCAACTCTTCGGGCACGGCGAAATCAGGCACCGCTGAAGCCCGCCGCGAGGAAGTGCGCGGGCAGCGGCGCCTCTGCGGCCGCCGGTTCCTTGCCCGCGCGCGGCACCGAAAGCGCGGCGGCGTGGAGCATCATGCGCGGCCCCGCCACCCCATATACCGGATCGCCCACGACCGGCGCACCCAGCGCTTCGGCGGCGTGGGCCCGAATCTGGTGCGTGCGCCCGGTTTCGGGCCGGAACTCGACGAACGCTCGCCCGTCCTTCACCCCGAGCACACGCCACGCGGTGCGTGCGCGCTTGCCGGTGGGATCACCCCGCATCCGCCAGCCGTCTTCGCGCGAACTCACCTTCGCCAGCGCCAAGTCGATCATCCCGCTTTCATCCGCCGGAACCCCATCGAGCACGGCAAGGTAGCGCTTTTCGACCAGCCCCTGCTCGAATGCCTGTTGCAGCCGCGCATGCGCCTTGGGATTGCGGGAAAGCAGCAGGCATCCCGACGTGTCGCGGTCGAGCCGATGCACCGCCTGCGGCCAGCGTTTAAACCCGAAGGTCAGCCCCGCAAGGTGGTTTTCCAGGCTGGTCGAACCGTCACGCGGCGGATCGACGGCAAGCCCGGCGGGTTTGTCGATGATCATCGCCTCGCCGTCGAGGAACAGGACATGGTTCGCGAGCATGGCGCGCTCTTGCCACCGCGCGCGCGCTCATGCCAGAGGTTCGCGATGGTGTTGACGCGTATCATGCGCACCGCGGTGTTCATCGCCTGGCTCGCGCCTGCGCTGGCCACGGCTGCCGATCCAGTGCCGTCGCCGGTGCAGCCCTGCGCTGGTCAGACGGCGGTCCCTCTTCCCGACGGCCGCCTGTTCGGGCACATTCCCTATGCCGAAGCGCTCTCATCGGACCTCGTCCTGGCGCCCGCAGGCTTTGCGATCGGCCCGCCGTGCCACGTCCAGCGTGACGTGCTGCCAGACCTCGTCCGGCTGATCGCCGCCGCCACCGCACCCGAGATCGGCGGCAGACTCCACGCCGTTTCGTGCTTCCGGTCGATCGCGCATCAACGCGCCGTATTCTGCAGCCAGATCGGCCCCCGGAAGGCGTGCAAGGATGCCGCCGAGCGCGCCCGATCGGTCGGTCCTCCGGGTTATAGCGAACATTCGAGCGGTTATGCGATCGACTTCGTCGCGCGGCCAGCGCCGGGCTGCGCCGACGTCGATCCCTGCATCGCGGCGACCGCGGCGGGTCGATGGTTGATCGGCCACGCGGCCGATTACGGCTTCGAGTTGAGCTTTCCCGACGGCAATGCACAGGGCGTGACGTGGGAGCCGTGGCACTGGCGCTGGGTCGGCACGAGTATCGATGAACCCGGCGCGGCGCGGGCGCGGCTCACCCTATCCCGCGCCCGCGCGCAATTTGCCGCGCTCCCCGCCGTGCCCGATCAGGCGGTAACACCTGAGGTCGAACCGACCCTGCCCCAGCCCATCGTGCCACCGGACGCGCCGAATTAGGCGGCAAGTTTCGCCGCGGTTTCGGCGATCCGCCTGCCCTGATAACGCGCGCCGTCGAGGTCGATGCTGCTCGGCTGACGGCTGCCGTCGCCATCGGCGAGCGTCGAAGCACCATAAGGCGTGCCGCCATGCACCTCCTTTACGCCCTGTAGGCCCGCAAACCCATAATCGAGCCCGACGATGGTCAGCCCGAAGTGCAGCAGGTTGGTGATGATCGAAAACAGCGTCGTCTCCTGCCCGCCGTGCTGCGTCGCGGTCGAGGTGAACGCGCCGCCGACCTTCCCGTTGAGCGCACCCTTTTGCCACAGCCCGCCCGCGGTATCCCAGAACGCCGCCATCTGGCTCGGCATCCGGCCGAACCGCGTCGGCGCGCCGACGACGATCGCGTCATATCCCTCGAGGGCATGCGCGCCCTCGATTACGGGATGGCTGGTGTCGGTCTTGAAGTGCGCCGCTTCCACCACGGCCGCGGGCGCCGTCTCCGGCACGCGGCGGATATCGACGTCGGCGCCAGCGGCGCGCGCACCCTCGGCGATGGCGTCGGCCATCTGTCCGATATGACCGTATGAGGAATAATAGAGGACGAGAACCTTGGCCATTATGTGTCTCCCGAAAAGAGCGATTATTCTGAATCGACGAGAACGATCTCGGCGTCCTCGAGCGCGGTGATGGTGACGCTCTGTCCGCCCGACAGCGCGACGCCGTCGCGCGCGGCAATGCGCATGTCGCCAATGCCGATCGCGCCCGTCGCCGGAACGAGATAAGCGTGCCGTCCCTCGCCGACCGTGTGCGAAACGCTGTCGCCCGCTTTCACCGTCGCGCCGAGCACGCGCGCGTCG
>JBDSKT010000299.1:0-5098 GCA_039916765.1 Sphingomonas sp. | reverse complement strand
GTGCTACAGCTGCTCGGGACGATCGCGTATCAGTCGATCTATGTGTCGCCGGCGGTTCTGCTGGGCCATTTCGCCCGCGTCGGCGACCGTATGCGGGCATATCGTTTCATCACCGCGTTCTGGGTGTCGGCCGTGCTCGCGCTGTTATTGTTCGCAACGATGCCCGCGGTCGGTCCGCTCGCCTATTTCGTCCACGGTCCGCTGCCGTATCTGCCCGACAGCGAGCGCTACATGGCTGATCTCATCCCCGCCCTGCGACTGCACGAAATCCACCTGATCGATCTCGGCGCGATCCGCGGACTGGTGTCGGCGCCGAGCTTCCACACTGCGAGCGCGATCCTGTTCATCGCCACCGCCTGGCCGCACCGCATGCTGCGCTGGCCGTTGACCGCGATGAACGTCGCGATGCTGGTTTCCACTCCGGTCGAGGGGACGCATTACCTGACCGACATGATCGTCGGCGCGGCAGTCGCCGGGATCGGCCTGCTCGCCGCCGCGCAGTTGTTCCAGCGGCTGGCGCGGCGCGATCAGGCGGGATCGACCGCCATCAGCGTCACGCCCTGATATTTCGGGTCGCCCGGCTGGAACAACGGGTCACGAAAGAAGCCGCGGTCGGTCAGCGCGATGCCCGACAGGCCGGCCAGCTTATAAGCCCCCACCTTGGCCTCGCGCGGCGACTGGCCATCGCGTTCGAGCACCACGCCATCGACGAACAGCTCGTCATGGCGAGTGTAGAGGATGTGCGGCGCCAGCACGATCGCCGTGCGGTTGTATGTCGCCGTCAGGCACCGCCCGCGAACGATCGCTTCAAGGACGCTGGGCACGTCGATGCTCGGCGCGGGCGCGGCGATAATGGTCTGCTCTGTCACGCTGCCGATATATCGGTTTTGTTGCAGTGCAGCAAGCACCCTCGTCGGCGATGATTTGGGGGCGATTGCATCATCTGCCGCGCCCGCGCATTGAGGACGCAAATGACCGACGGCCTGCCGAAACCCCGCCGCTATTTCGCCATCGCCGCCATGTCGTGCGGTTCGGCGCTGGTCATCATCGATGGCGGTGTCGCCAACGTCGCGCTGCCCACGATCGCGCGCGACCTGCATGTCGATCAGAGCTCGGTGGTTTCGGTCGTCACCGTCTATCAAGTGATGCTCGTCATGCTGATGCTGCCCTTTGCCGGGCTCGGCGAGCGCGTCGGTTTGAAGCGCATCTATCAGGGCGGTCAGGCCGTCTTCACCGTTGCGACCATCCTGTGCTTTTTTGCCAAAAGCCTGCCTTTCCTCCTCATCGTCCGCGCGGTGCAGGCGATCGGCGCGGCGGGCGTGCTCAGCGTCGCGTCGGCGCTCATCCGCCAGATCTATCCGCGCGACCAGCTGGGGCGCGGGCTGGGCATCAACTCGGTCGTCGTGACCAGCTCGGCCGCTGCCGCGCCGACGCTGGGCGGGCTCGTGCTGTCGGTCGCGCCTTGGCCCTGGGTGTTCGCCAGCGCGGTCCCGTTCGCGCTGGCCAGCCTGGCGCTGGGCCGCGCGATCCCCGCGCCGACCGCCCGGCACGCGACCTTCGACGTGGTCGGCGCGGTGATGTGCGCGGCGATGTTCGGGCTGGTGATCGGCGGATTGGAGGCGCTCGTCCACGGCAACAGCCCGATCGTCTCGGCCGCGATCGTCCTCTCCGGGGTTACGGTCGGCTATTATTTCGTCCGCCGCGAAAAGACCGAGACCGCGCCGATCCTGCCGATCGACCTGCTTGCCCGCCCCGTGCTCGCGCTGTCGGCGATCGGGGGATTCACCGCCTTCACCGCGTCGATGACGCTGCTCATCTCCACCCCGTTCCGTCTCCACGCGCTCGGCTTCGACGCCGTTGCGATCGGTGCGGCGATCGCGCCCTGGCCGCTCACCAACATGTTCGTCGCGCCGGCCGCTGGCTTCCTGTCGGATCGCGTTCCGGCTGGCATTCTCGGCGGGGTGGGCATGATCGTGTCGATCTTCGCGTTGCTGCTGCTCGTCTTCCTGCCCGCGCACCCGAGTTACTTCGACGTCGCCTGGCGGATGGCGCTGTGCGGATCGGGTTTCGGCACGTTCCTGCCGCCAAACGCGCGACTGATCGTGGGCTCCGCGCCGCGCGAACGGGCGGCGGCGGCGGGCGGGCTCGTCTCGACCGTCCGGCTGGCGGGGCAGACCACCGGCGCGACCGTCGTCGCCGCGCTGCTCGCGCTTGGTGTCGGCGAAGGGTACGTGCCCCCGCTCGTCTCGGCGGGCCTCGCGCTGATCGCGGGATTATGCAGCCTTTCGCGGCTGCGCCCGTCGATCCGCAATCCCAAGCGAGCCGAAATACAGGACGAGGTGCCGACGCTGAAACAGGCGCGTTAGCGCGCCACTTCCCGACGATAGGCGGGACTGAGCGTTCCCTTGGAAGCGGCGACTGGCAGCTGGACGGGATAGAATTGCACGAAGGTCGTATCGACCGCCCCGTGCGCGCGGTGGCACGAATAGCATGACGATTGATAGCCGATCAGTGGCGCAGGGCCGGTGCCGTCGAACGCGAAGAACCCCCATCCGCCGTTGAAACGGTCATCCCTGAGATGCACTTCGATCCGCTGCGGCTCGCCGGATTGGAACGCTCCGTGGAGGTTGATCGACCCCTTGGTCGCTCCGCCTCGAAATTCCAGCACGAACATCGTCCCGCCGGGCCAATGCCCGGTCCGGCGGAATGCGGCGTCGGCGCCGGGGCTGACGAAGACATTGTCGAACGGTGCCGTCATCGCATCGCTCGCGTTCGGGCTGTAACTCATGCCGTGACCGGCGGTGACGAAGGTCCAGCTGCGATAATCGGCGGGAAACGCCAGCGCGCCGCTGGCAGTGAAGCGCGCGACACCGTCGGGCTGACTGGTCGCTCCGTCGCTCCGCGCGCAGCCGGCGAGCGCAAGCGCCAACAAGCCCCAAACCCACCGCCCGTCACATATCATGCCAAAATCCCAGGCCGCCGCTGCCGATCGCGTCGGCGGCCGGCGAATCATAGCATGGCGACAGCGCCGACGGACCGGTGTCCGCCGACCGCCCGTCGCGTCGATCCGGCCATTGGCAGCGATCGACGCGTCAGAACACCGCCTTGCCGTCGCCCCCCAGCATCGCCTTGCGGACGAGCGGGATCGGCGGCCCGCCATAGCTCAGGAACTGATCATGGAATGCCTTCCAAGCCTTGCGGCCGCCGCGCGTCGCGGTCCAGTCGTCGCGCAGCTTGCGGATCATCAGCTTGCCCATCGTATAGTTCAGATAGGCCGGATCGTACGTGCCCCGCGCCGCCTGCTGATCGGCCGTGCCCTCGTCCTGGTAGCATTCGTCCATGAACATCCGCTTCGATTGCGCCACCGTCATGCCCTGGCTGTGCAGCCCGATCGCCGACAGGAAGCGACAGTCGCGCTTCAACGCTTCGGACAGCTGGCCGATATGCGTCTCGGCGTCGCCATCGCCGAGCCCGGCATCCCACATCATCTCCTCGGTATAATGCGCCCAACCTTCGGCGAACGCATATCCGACGAACAGCTGGCCGAAGATCGACGGCGAGCGATTGGCGTGAAGGAACTGGAGGAAATGCCCCGGCATCACTTCGTGCACCGAGGTGAAGAGCAGGTTGCCGTACCCCGGGACGAACGCCTTCTGCTTGGCCTTCGACCAGCTCGGATCGGGCGGGGAGATGTAATATGTCGATGGCATGCCTTTGTCATACGGCCCGGCAGTATCGATATAGGCCGAGTTGGCCCGGTTGTACGGCGGCGCTTCCTCGACCAGCGCCTGCTCGGTGCCGGGGATCGAGACGAGGTCGTGCTCGATGACGAAGCGGCGCAGATCGGGGATCATCTTGAGCGCAGCCGCGACCGGCCCTCCGGCCGCCTTGTGCGCACCCATCTTCTGCGTGCACGCAAGGATAGTCTTGCCCGGCGCATAGCCGGCGCACGCCGCCTTCATCGCATCCTGGTTGCGCTTGAGGTCGGCCTTGCCCGCCGCCTCCAGCTGATCCAGCGGCACATCGACGCCTTCGGTCTGCTTGATCATCCGGGCGAACTTGTCGGGTCCCAGCGCGAAATCCTGCGTCGCGGTCGGCTGTTGGCTTTTCAGCCATGCCGCGAGTTCGCGCATCGTCTGCGCAGCGGGGCCTGCGGCGGCGTCGAATTCCTTTTGCAGCGCCTTGTCGTGCACCCCGGCGAACGCCTTCTTCGCATCGCCCGTGTAATAATCCGCGAAACCCTCGAACGCCGCAGCGCCGACCTTGATGAAGCTTGCCGGCAACGGGGTGCGCAGGTTCGTGCGGATATTGGCGGCGGCGGCGGGTACGTTGCGATAGAAGGTGATGAGCGCCCTCATCCGCGTCGGCGCGTCGGCATAATTGCGCGAGATGTAAAAACTCGGATCCAGCCCGCCACCGGTATAATAAGTGGGGTTGGTGTGCGGCTGATCGGCGTCCTCGAGCCAGAACAATTTCCCTTGCGCGACGATCATCAGGTAATCGCGCTCGAACGCGTCGTCCTTGCTCATCCTGACCGGATCGAACCCCTTCGCCTCGGCGATCGCGGCGCGCAGGAAATCCCCTCGTTGTTTCAGTCCCGCCGGGCTCCAGTCGGGCAGGCCGCCGTCGAACTCGTGCTTGCCCACGGATGCCGCGAAGGCAGGATCGAGCTTGAACAAACCGTCGATGAAGCGTGCGCGGAAATCGGCCCAGCGCGGTGCGGGCTTCGCCGGCGCGGCGGGCGCCGTGCTGCTGGCGTTGGTCGTCGGAACGGAGGGAGATGAGGGTGAACAGCCAGCCAGAACCAACACAGCAACCGCGCACGACAAATTGGCCCGCATCAATCTCTCCGATTCATTCAGCGACCGAATGCTGCCAGATCGCGCCGACGAGCGCCAGCGTCGTGGAACGAACCGCACCCGCTACCATGGTGAATATTCATCGGAGACGACCATGTCCTTCATCGAGGCATGGGACGACGCCAACCCTTACCTCGACGATCGCTTAACCCGCGACCTGTCGGCGTTCGTCGGCGACGCGGCGCGCTCGTCGCGGGATCACAAAAGCGGCCCGATCATCCACGGACCGGGCAAGCGCG
>JBDSKT010000298.1:0-4507 GCA_039916765.1 Sphingomonas sp. | reverse complement strand
ATTCACGGCGGCAACTCGGCGGAAAGGCGGCGAACGTCGCCCGGGCCCGATCGTCGCCGGCGAGCGCGGCGGCGAGCGCGGGCGGCACGTCGGCTTCCGGCTTGCGTGGTCGCGCGGGTCGCTTGGTACGGTCGCCCGATTCCACCACCACCCTTGCCTCGTGCAGGCGGGCATCGAGATCGGAGTCGGCGGGAAGGTCGGACAAGGTTGTCAGGCGTCCATATTGCCCCATCGCCTCGGCTTCCTGACCCATGCCAATTGCGGCGCGATCCCACAGACCGAAGGCGGCGTGCGCCTTGAAGGCGGCCATGTTGGCAAGCGGGCGCCCACGATAGATGAAGAACGGCATCCGCCACTTGATGGTTTCATCAACATCGGGGATCACGTCGTGGATGCGGGCGCGCAGATGGGTCAGAATCGGTTTAGCAAAGTCGGCACTGGCGGCGATATAGTCATCGACCCGCGGATTCCTGGGCATGACGGTGCTCCCTCGAACACTGCCATTCTTAGGACCGCAAGTCTGCCTGTCAAATCGGGAAGGAGGCGGTGAACGTCAGGGCTTGAGCGCGACGTCGTCAGCGTCGTTCAACGCTTTGCCATCGGCATCGTCGCCTTCATCGTCGCCGTCGTCGAACCTAGCCTGGACATCGTCCTCGTCGTCGTCCTTGTCGTCCACTTCATCCTCGTCCGCCTCTTCGCCGACGTCATCGCTCGACATTTCGAGATCCTCCTCGTCCTCCTTGTCGCCGGTGTCGGGCAGCAGGTCGGTCAGGATCGTCCCGTCTGTCGGCCCGTCGCGAGTGGTCTCCAGGATCTCGGCGCGCTGACTTTCGTCATATCCTTCCTCGTCGAACCCGTCGTCGCCCGTGCCGGTCCCCGGAACCTGATAGCCGCCCATGATCGCGCTCTCCATGATGGTAGAACGCGAACGGCGCGCCGCCGCGCAATGTTCCCGGGGTTTGCGACGAACCGTTGTCAGGTGGGATGAAACAGCCGCCCGCGCTCCACGATCGCCGCGAGCAGCAGGGCGACGATCCCCGCGACGAGAAATCCCAGGTGCAGCGGCGTGGTCGTGCCGTCGAACGCCATGCCGATCAGGCCGCCGATCAGCGCGCCGCCGGTGGTGACGAAGAACCCCTGCAAGCTGGAGGCGGTCCCCGCGATCGCGCCCATGTTCGCCATCGCCATCGCCGAACAATTGGACGCGGCGAGACCGAAGCACATCATCGTCACGGCCTGCAGCGCGATGAACAGCGGCAGGTTTTCATGTCCCGACCGCTCGACCATCAGGCTGGTCGATGCAACGACGATCAGCGCGAGCATCGCGCCGTGCGAGATGCGCCGCATGCCCAGCCGCATCACGATCCGCGAATTGAGCAGATTGCCGATCATCATCATCCCGGCGCACAGCGCGAAGACGAGGCCGAGACGGTGCGGCTGGCGAAAGACCCGCGCCATGATCGGCTGAATGCTGGTGATGTAGCCGAACAGCGCGCCCTGCAGACCGATCACCGCCGCGGCGTAACCTACCGATTGGCGGTCCGCGAGCGTGTAGCGCCAGTTCGCCTTCAACCGCGCCCATTCGAGCGGAATGCGATCTTCCAGGATCAGCGTTTCCGGCATGCGCCACACGAACCAGCCGGCGATCACCGCGCTGACGACCGCGATGACGTTGAAGATCAACCGCCACGACCCGAACCGCAGGATCAGTTCGCCGATACTCGGCGCGATGATCGGAAAGACCATGAAGGTCATCACGGCTAGACTGCTGACCCGCGCCATCGCCCGCCCCGCGTAACAATCGCGTATCAGCGCGACCGTGACGACCCGCGTCGCCGCGATCGCCAGCCCTGCGCAAACCCGCGCGACCAACAACAGCGACAGGCTGCCCGCAAGCGCGCACAGCAGGTTCATAATCACATACGCGGCGAGCGAGCCGATCAGCACGGGCCGGCGTCCGAAGCGGTCGGACAACGGTCCATGGACAAGCTGCGCGGCGCCGAAGCCGCCGGAATAAAGCGCGATGACGAGCGGCAGGTCGCGCGTACTGGCGTGAAGGTCGCGACCAAGCTCGGGCAATGCCGGCAACATCGTGTCGATGCCCAGAGCGCCGACCGCCATCAACGCCGCGATCAGCGCGACAAACTCGACGAAGCGGATCGGTGCCTGCCGCTGACCAGTCGGAGGCGTGGTGACCTGGTTCATCGTTCGCACATGCAGCAAAGCGAGAGCGAGGTCAGCCCCCTTTCGCGCGTCTTGACGTTAGGGCATTAAGCGATGTAGTGTGTTGTTTCAGTAAGTCACTAAGGAATTCCGCATGATCCGCCTCGCCACCCTCGCGCTCGTTTTCGCGTTGCCGCTGGCGGCGTGCGGCAGTGGCAAGGATGGAACGTCGATCGCGTTCAACGCCAACGGATCCGGCGGAAACGTCCTCGGCGGGGTGGATGCCAAATCCGGCGAAATGTCGATCAACGCGCCGGGGTTCTCGGGCAAGATCAATCTGCCCAAGATCCGGCTCGATGCCGACAATGTCGATTTGAACGGCGTGCACCTTTATCCCGGATCGAAGGTCGCGGCGATGAAGATCGATGCGCATGACGACGGCAAGCTTGGCAAGGACGATGGTGGCACGGTGAAGATCAGCTTCGAAAGCCCGGCCGGTCCCGATACCGTGCGGGCTTGGTTCGAGAACAAGCTGAGCCATGCGGGTTTTACCGTGCACGATGATGGAACCGGCCTTTCGGGCACCACCGACGAACATAAGCCATTCACGCTCGATCTGAGCCCGGACGGCGCCGACCACGCCAAGGGAACGATGACGATCGGCTGAGTCTGCGGCTCCAGTCCGCGATTTTGCAGGTTGCGAACAACTGCGCAGGTTGGCCCGGGGTGGCGAACGGCGTATACTCGCACGCTTTGCATCGCCTGAAAGTCCGATCTCATGCTCGACACTCCCGCCGCCCCGGTTTCCGCGCAGGTTCCTGCGCTGTCGCTCGCCGATGAGGCCGCCGATCCGCACGCCTTCGCAGCGGCGCTGGGCGGATCGTTCGAGCGCTTCGGCTTCGCGGTCGTCGCGGATCACGGCATTCCGCAGGATCTGATCGAGCGCGCCTGGGCGCTGACCGCCGAGCTGTTCGAACGGCCCGATGCCGAGAAGCGAGGCTATTTCATCCCCGGTGGCGGAGGTGCACGTGGCTACACGCCGTTCAAGACCGAGATCGCGAAGGACGCGAGCCATGTCGATCTGAAGGAATTCTGGCACGTCGGGCGCGAACTCGCCGCCGGGCACCGGTTCGAGAAGGACATGCCGGCGAATATCTGGCCCAACCGACCCGAAGGCTTCCGCGAGACCTTCATCGAGCTGTTCGCCGCGTTCGACACGGCAGGCGACCGGCTTTTGTCGGCCATCGCGCGCCACCTGAACCTCGCGCCCGATTGGTTCGACCATGCGGTGAAGGATGGCAATTCGGTTCTGCGCCTGCTCCATTATCCGCCGATCCCCGCCGATGCCGAGGGCGTGCGCGCCGGGGCGCATGAAGATATCAACCTCATCACCCTGTTACTCGGCGCCGAGGAGGCCGGGCTCGAACTGCTCGACCGCGATGGGAAATGGCTGGCGATCAAGCCGCCCGAGGGCGCGATGGTGGTCAATGTCGGCGACATGCTGCAACGGCTGACCAACCACGTCCTGCCCTCGACAACGCACCGCGTCGTCAACCCGCCGCCCGAACGCCGCGGCCGGTCGCGCTATTCGATGCCCTTCTTCCTCCACCCCGCGCCCGATTTCCTGGTCGAAACACTGCCCGGCTGCATCACGCCGGACAATCCCAACCGGTACCCCACACCGATCACGGCGCACGATTATCTGCACCAGCGATTGGTCGAGATCGGGCTGATCAAGAAATAAGGGTTTCCTTACCCCGTTAGGGAGGGGATTAGGGGGATGGGTCGCTGCCGGCGCAGCGGTCCGTTTCAACTCACGCCAGTCCTTCCTCTCAAGGGAGGGGAGCAGGATGCCGCCATGACTTCTCCCCTCCGCGTCGCCCTGGCCGGGCTTGGCACCGTTGGTGGCGGCGTGATCCGGCTGCTCGACGCGAATGGTGATCTGATCGCGCGGCGCGCCGGCCGCCGGATCGAGATCGTCGCGGTCTCGGCGCGCGATCGGGCCAAGGACCGCGGCGTCGATATTGGCCGGTTCGGCTGGGTGGACGACACCGCCGCGCTGGCGCAGCACCCCGATGCCGATGTCGTGGTCGAGCTGATCGGCGGCGCGGATGGCCCGGCACTCACCCTGGCCCGGGCGACGCTTGCCGCGGGAAGAAGCTTCGTCACCGCCAACAAGGCAATGCTCGCGCATCATGGGCTTGAGCTGGCACGCGCGGCGGAAGCGGCCAATGTCGCGCTCAAGTTCGAGGCGGCGGTCGCCGGCGGTGTTCCGGTGGTGAAGGGGTTGCGCGAGGGCGCCGCGGCCAATGCCTTGTCGCGGGTCTACGGCATCCTCAACGGC
>JBDSKT010000297.1:0-13574 GCA_039916765.1 Sphingomonas sp. | reverse complement strand
ACCCAAAATGCCGTTCAGCACTCGCCGGTCATCAACACGCGGCACGCCCCTTGGCTTGTTAGGCAGCAACGGCGCGATCACGCGCCACTCGAAGTCAGTCAGATCATAGCGGCTCATGCCGCAACGCTGAATCAGATCATTACCGCTTTGGGAATCCCGTTTATGGGTCACGACCTAGTACGAGTGTTTCGTCGGCTGCGATAGCGCTGAGAACTAGCGATGGCACTGTCAGAGCAAATGCACTGGTCATTAAGCGGGCGCCACTAGCGGGCATGGTGTTGTCGGACCAATGTGGCAGGTTGACTGGCGGCGTGATAAACGTCCCGTAGATCGCTTAGAAGCCGACGGTCGAGACGATCAGGTTCGCGACGGCTGCGCCGCGCGGCGTTCCAAGCGCCACCGGTCGTCAACGAGCAGCACGTTGCCGCCCATGCCCGCGACGGAGATCATCTGGTCAGCGAACCATTTGGATATGGCCAGGGGCACCAGCCGCCGGAGCGGCATGGCGGTTCCGGACTTTGACAGCACCGCGCGCCAACCCAGCGCAACACTGAAATAGGTGCTCCCCTGCAGCACAAGAGCGACGATAAGCCATTGGGGGCGTGCCTTGCGAAACATCTGCCCGAAGCCCTCGAGATCACCGAAATGCGCAATCCCGAAGAGGAGGCAGCTGATAACGATCAGGCCCGCGAAAACTGCGACGAAGGACGATGCGTGGCCCGGCCGTGGCGTGGCTGCGAGCTCCGCAATCATGCCGTTCGCGCAGATCGTGCGCGATGGCCAGGCCGGGCGTGTTGCCCGGTCCGCTTGATCGCCGTCTGCTTCAGCAATTCTGCGCAAACGAGATAGACCAGCACGACCTGACCACCGCAGAATGTGACGACGAGAGGAGGCGGCTCGAAGCCGAACCAGCCGGCAATCGGCGTGAACGGCAAGATCATGGCGACCGCCAACGCGCCGAGCGACGTGGCAGCAAGGATCGGTCGCGGAAGATTGCGCCATGGGCGGCCGTTGGTCCGGATCGCAAAGATCACCAGGATCTGCGTCGCCATCGATTCCAGGAACCAGGCGGTGCGGAACTCGGGCGGCGATACATGGAACAGAAGGACCAGTCCGCCGAAGGTCAGCAGATCGAAGATCGACGAAAGGGACCCCATGACGGTAACGAAGCGGACGAGCGCATGCATGTCCCACTTCTGTGGCCGGGCCACGGCCTCGGGGCGTACGCTGTCGAACGGAACGCCGATCTGCGAGATATCGTAAAGCAGATTGTTGAGCAGGATCTGGGTAGGCAGCATCGGCAGGAACGGCAGAAACAGTGACGCCAGCGCCATCGATAGCATGTTGCCGAAGTTCGAACCCGCTTCCATACGGATATACTTCAGGATGTTCGCAAACGTCCGTCGCCCTTCTTCTACCCCGTCCGCCACGACAGAGAGATCACTATCGAGCATGATCATATCGGCGGATGCCTGTGCCACGCCGGCGGCGCCATCGACCGACAGTCCGACGTCGGCCGCCTTGAGGGCTGGCGCGTCATTGATCCCGTCGCCCAGATAGCCGACGATCTCCCCGCCGGCTTGCAGAGCGCGGATCAAGCGTGCCTTCTGGTCCGGCGCAAGCCGTCCATACGCGCCGACCGTGCGCACCCGCACGGCGAGCGCGGCATCGCTGAGAGCGCCGACCTGAACGCCCGACAACGCCTTCTTTGCCTTCAGGCCGACAAGGCCAGCGAGCCGCTCGACGACCGCCGGATCATCGCCGGACAGGACGACCAGCCGAATGCCCGCTTCGTGCAGGCGGGCGACCGCTGCGGCGGCCGACGCTTTCGGCGGGTCGGCGAACGCGCACAGCCCCTCGAACGTCAGATCGACCTCATCCTTGATTTCGAGCGCGCATGCCGTGCCCGTCCATGAGCGCGTGGCGATAGCGATGGTGCGAAGCCCTTGAGCCCCAAGCATACCAACCTGGGCCATGACGGTGTCGTGGTCGGCGCGGGACTGGCCGCACAGCTTCAAGATCTCCTCCGGGGCACCCTTGACGATCAGCAGCGTACCGTCCGGACCCGTCACGAGGGCAGAGCCGATGCGGCGCGCGAAGTCGAAACCGCGCTGAGATAGCAGGGTCCAGTTCAGGGGCGCCTGCGGCATGGCCTTGACCAGGGCCAGGTCGAGCGATGCGCTGCCGCCGCAAAGGCCTGCCGCAATCGCGCCAAGCCGGGACGGCCGGGGATCGTCGACGCCGATCGGGCCAATGCTGCGCGCAAGGCTGATCTCCGCAGCCGTAAGCGTACCCGTTTTGTCGGTACACAGTACCGTCATCGCGCCGAGGTCGTGGATCGAGGCTAGCCGTTTCACGATAACCTTGCGACGCGCCATCCGTATCGCGCCGCGCGACAAGGTGACCGTCGTGATCATCGGCAGCAACTCAGGCGTCAGACCAACGGCTAGGGCCACGGCGAACAGCAGGGATTGAAGCGGCGGCCGACCGAAGAAAAGGCTGGTCGCCAGAACGACGATCACCAGAACGATCGTCAACTTGGCCGTTAGTAGGCCATAGGCCGTCAGGTCGCGCTGGAACGGCGAAATTTCCGTGGGTGCCCCCAACGCCGAGGCCGCGCTGCCGAACAGGGTCGCTCGGCCTGTACCGACAACCAGCGCCAGTGCCTCGCCCGTTTGCGCGACGGCACCGCGAAAGATGGCATTCGCGGCATCAGCCGTTGCGGTCGAGGTTACCGTTCCTGCGCGCTTTTCGACCGCATAGGCTTCGCCGGTCAGAGCGGCCTCGTTGGCCGTGAAGGACGTGCTTTCGAGAATCAAGGCGTCGGCGGGAATGATATCGCCGGCCGACACGCGCACGATATCGCCGGGCACGACCTCATCGACGGTAATATCCTTGAACGCGCCGTCCCGCTTTACGGTAGCCTTCAATGCTACCGATTTGCGCAACACGTCGGCGGCGCGGATCGCGTGTCCCTCCTGAAAAGTGTCAAGGCCAACCGACAATGCGAGGATCGCAACGATGATCGAGCCGCCGATGCCGTCGCCGGTCGCAACCGATACCACACCCGCCGCCAGCAGGATCAGCGAGAGTGGCTGGCTCAGTCTCTTGATGACGGCGTAAATCGGACTTCGGTTCGAGGACACCGCATCGGCATTGGGTCCGACTGTCCTCAGCCGCGTTGCGGCATCGACCGCGGTCAATCCCTGATGATCGGCGTGCAACTGCGACATCAGCGCGTCGATCGTCACCGTCCAAAAGGGCGGCGGCGCGTGGTCGTTATTCGGAGCAGCCGTCTTTGCCAGGGGAGATGTGTCAGGCGGGGTGAAGCGCGGCAGACACTGACGCGGGCTTGCTGTCATGGAGAGCGATGAATGGCAGGTGCAGCGGATATGTTCTGCGCAGAGCGTATTGCTTCGAGTAGCGACCAGTCAGCGACGGACTCTGGCAGCCAGAGATCGCCATTCACAATAGCTGGATCGACAACACCCGATCCGGTCAGAAAAATTGCGCTGCCGCGCCAGCCGCCGAGACGCATCATCCGGACCAGCTCGGTGCCGCTCATTTCGGGCATTTCGACATCGACGACGACACAGGAGCTGGCGCGCGCACGCGGATCCGCCAGGACGGTCGCACAGGTGGCATAAGCACGAACGTCGAACCGTTCCGACCGCAGCATGAGCTGCCGGCCCCGCCTGAGCGTCGCGTCGCCATCGACCAGCGAGATGACACACGGCTTGACCGGAACGGGCGAAACTTGCGCGAACATGTGATTTTTCCTCGTTCCCGCCTGCGCGATGGAGCCAATCGCCCGCGCCGTCTGTACGTAATGGGCGCAAGGAGGCGATATCGGGAGAGCGACCTCAGCCGGGTCTGTGCTCGCCCAGACCTGCCGCGAAGGCGATGCGCAAAACTTCCGACAAACTTCTCGCCTGTAATTTGGTCATGAGGGCGGCGCGGTGCGCTTCCACGGTCCGCGTGGAAATGCCGAGGTCGAACGCCGTGATCTTGTTGGGTTGCCCCTTCACGATTCCGCGCAGGACATCCCCTTCGCGCGGGGTCAGTGCGGCCAGCCGGACCACCGCTTCCGCGGCGTCGAGCTGGACGCGGTCGGCCGCGTCGATCCGACGAAACGCTTCCTCCAGTGCCGCGAGCAGCGCCGCCTTCCGGAAGGGCTTTTCCAGAAACTCGATTGCTCCCGCCTTGATCGACCGCACGGCGAGCGCGATGTCCCCATGCCCGGTCAGCATGATCACCGGCAGCGCCAGCCCGCGCTCGGCGAGCGCTGCCTGCACAGCAAGGCCGTCAAGTTCTGGCATGCGGATGTCGAGCAGGACGCATCCGTTCGTGTCGCGGTTGGCCTCCGCCAGGAAGACGACGCCGGATGCATAGAGTTTTACGGTATAGCCATTGGTTAGCAACAGAAAGCCGGCCGACATGCGGATCGCTTCTTCATCGTCGACGATATGGACCAGGCGCTCAGTCGACATGCGAATTCTCCGGATCGGCAAGGACGAGCGTGAAGTGAAAGGCGGTGCCGCCGCCGGGTGCCGACGTCGCCCAGATTCTGCCGCCATGCGCCTCGACGATGGTCCGGCAGATCGACAGGCCGAGCCCCATGCCTTCGTCCTTGGTCGTGGCGAAGGCCTGGAACAGGCGGTCTGCCATGTCCGGCGCGATGCCCGTACCCGTATCGGCCACGCTCACCTGCACGCAGGCCGGGGATTCGCGTGCGGTGGAAATGGTCAGGTCTCGCGTCGAACTGTCCTGCATCGCCTGCAGCGCGTTGCGGATAAGGTTGACGAGCACTTGTTCGATCTGGACGCGATCGACCAGTACTTGGTACGGCTCGGGATCGAGCACCATCGTGACACACACGCCTGCCTCGCGCGATCCGATCAGCCCAAGGCCGGCTGCCTCATTGACGAGGGCGTCGAGCGCTTCGCGCGCGCGGCCAACTTCGCCGTGCGCGACGAATTCGCGCAGCCTGCGCACGATCTCGCCCGCCCGCAACGACTGCGCCGCAGCGAGACCCAGTGCCTCACGAATGATCTGTAGTTCCGGCGTGTCGGCATTGACCAGCATGTCGCGCGTCGTCTCGACATAGTTTGCGATCGCGGTGAGCGGCTGATTGAGTTCGTGCGCCAAGGTCGACGCCATCGTTCCCATCGCGCTAAGCCGCGACATGTGGATGAGTTCGGACCGGAGTTCGTTGACCTGGCGCTCGGCGAGGCGGCGCTGCGACAGATCACGGATGAACCCGGTGAAAATCCGTTGGCCGCCACTCTTCGTTTCCCCCACCGCGAGCTCCATGGGGAACGTCTCGCCGCTGCGGCGGAGCCCGACCGTCGTCCTAGTACTGCCGATGACGTGCTTAACGCCGGTTGCGCGATAGGTGGCGAGATACCCGTCATGCGCGTCGCGATCAGCCTTGGGCATCAACACCGTGACATCGAGGCCGACGACATCGGCCTCGGCATAGCCGAACATCCTTTCCGCCGCCGCGCTGAACGATGCGATACGCCCATGTTCGTCGCTGACGATCATCGCATCGGGTACGGTGGCGAGGATCGACGCCAGATGCCGCTCCCTAGCGGCAAGCGCCATTTCAGCCGATTTCTGATCGGTGATATCGCGCACGACCTTGCCGAATCCGCGCAGCTCGCCGTCGTCGTCGTACAAAGCGGTGATGGTGACATTGGCGAGAAATTCCGAGCCATCCTTTCGCACCCGCCAGCTTTCTTCTTCAAGTCGCCCCTCGGCATGCGCCTGGGCGAGATCGGCCGCAGGCCTGCCGTCGGCGATATCTTCGGCCGGGTAGGATATGGAGAAGTGGCGACCGACAATCTCGGCCGCACGCCAGCCCTTGATCCGCTCGGCACCGCGGTTCCAGATCGTCACTAGCCCCTGCGGGTCGAGCATATAGATGGCGTAGTTTGTCGCACCGTCGATGAGCAAAGCGAGTTCGTCGGCGGATGTGGCCGTGGTGCGGGCCGGAAGAACGGCGGAATCTGCCGGGATTTCAGGAATTTCAAGCTTGTCCGGCATGACCGCTCAGTAGAGCATCGAGTGTCCATAGGCGATGAGCAACTGAACCGCAGTCATCGACGACAGAACCCCCAGACCGATTGCAATACGCCGACCGTTGGTATTTTGCCGCGTTGCGTGTCTGATGTGTGTCGTCATCTGCATCGGTCGCTCCCGGTTGGTGGAACCCGACCTATCGTCGCGACCCGCTCGGAGCGATATTGAGGAATATACGCGGGTTCCGCGTAGTTTCCGAGCGTAGCGGAGCCGGGCGGTTCCTTTAGAGGCGAATGGCCGGACACCACCGTCCGATGCCAATCCTCAGCATGAAATGGAGCCGCAATGATCCTCCGATGGCCGGTCGCGCTCCTTCTTGCGCTCAGCATTACCGGCCCTGCGCTGGGTCAGTCCACCATCGCGCCGATCGACGGCATCGTGGATCAGCTGAAGCCCGGTGAATATCTTTGGGCCCCGCAAATTGCGCCGGAAGGGCCGGTCGTCGTGATCGTGAGCCTTACGGCGCAGCGCGCCTATGCGTATCGCAACGGCGTTGTCATCGGTGTTTCGACGGTATCGAGCGGGAAGCCCGGCCATTCCACGCCGACCGGGGTCTTCACGATCCTGCAAAAGGATATCGACCACAAATCCAACGTTTATTCGGACGCACCGATGCCGTTCATGCTGCGTCTGACGTGGCGCGGGATCGCGATGCACGCGGGCAATCTGCCGGGCTATCCCGCGTCGCATGGTTGTGTGCGCTTCCCGCTCGATTTCGCCAAACTGCTGTACGGCGTGACGAAGCTGGGGATGACCGTGGTGATCACGGCAGCACCCACCGTGCCGGTCGTCGTCGCCACGGCTCCCTTATTGTCCGATGGCCCTGACGACCGCGTAATCGGGCGCGCCACCGGTTATGAATGGCACCCGGAACGATCCCCGACCGGTCCGGTATCGATCGTCATCAGTGGCAGCGATCGCCAGATGATCGTCCTGCGCAATGGAGTAAAGATCGCATCGAGCGGGATCGTTCTCGCGGCTCCTGTGGTGAGCACGGCCGCCTTCAGCCTGGTCGGCATCGACGGAGCGGGCCAACGCTGGCTCCGGTTGCCTTTGCCCGGTCAGGAGACGGCATCCGATACTGAGGTGACGCCCGATGAACAGGCTAAGGGGCATCTGCCTCCCCGGTTCAAGGAACTGCTCGCCACCGTGCTCGTGCCCGGCACCACCCTTCTGGTCACGCGCGATACGTTGAGAGCGGCGCACACTGGACAGAGCCTGACCGTCATCGCAACCGAGCGCCCGTAATCCCGCACAGCCTCGCGTCCGCGGTCCCCTTCATCTTCTACGTACAGACTGCGCAGGTTCGTCGTGCCATCCTTGTCGCAACAAGGACATTCGATGAACGACCAGAACCGATCCACCTCCTCCGAAGCCGTCGGCGTCTCGCTCGTCGATGGTGATCCCGTTGTCCGTCACGAGCGTCAGCTGATGCTGCGGTCACGAAATTTCGATGTACGCGCTTATGAAACCTGCGCGGCGTTGCTGGCAGATCCGCGATCGCGGGATTTTGCCTGTATCGTCGTCGATATTGACATGAAGACCTGCGAGGGACCGGAGCTGCTGCGCCGCATGCGGGCGTCGGGCTGGCATGGAAAAGCGATCCTGCTCGACGGCGATACACCGGACAGCGCGACCGTGCGTGAAGCGGCGGAGCACGGCGATCGTATCCTGCAGCGCTCGCTCGGCGATCAGTCGCTAGTAGCGGCGATCTCCGCGTCGGTCGACCGGAGATGGAGCAGCTGGACCGCTGGGGGCTGACAGTCTCGACGTCAGGCAGCCTGTCCTTCCGCCAACTTAAGGCTGAAGGCATCAATGCCGATCATACCCCAACCTCGGCATATCAACCTGCCAGATTGTCGGCATGGCTGGCGGTCGATCGCGCTTCTACAATCTCGCTATGTCGAGCACGACACGCGAGGGCACACAGCCGTGCTCCAGACGCTCGAAGATCGTGTTGATCACCGAGAGCGGCTGCAGTTCGATATCCGCCTTAATCTTGCCGTCGGCTGCGAATTGCAGTCACTCGGTCATGGCGTGGCAACAGTTCAGGCTTCGAGAATGACCTTCAGCGCGCGCGTCTTCGCCGCGTTACCGAAGGTGTCGTAGGCCTCGACGATCTGATCGAGCTTGAAGCGATGCGTGATCAGCAGCTTGGCATCGATCTTGTTCGAGCCGAGGAGCTTGAGCAGCATCGGCGTGCTCGACGTGTCGACCAGCCGCGTGGTGATCGCGATGTTACGATCCCACAGCTTTTCGAGATGGAGTTCTACCGGCGCACCGTGGACACCGATGTTGGCGATGATGCCACCGGGTGCGATGATCTGCTCGCACAGCTCGAACGTCGCCGGCACGCCGACCGCCTCGATCGCGGTATCGACGCCGCGGTCGCCGGTCATCGCCATGAGCGCTTCCAGCGCCTTGCCGTTGGCGCTGCTGATCGTCGCCGTGGCCCCGAAGCGCTTGGCGACCTCCAAGCGGTTATCGTCGAGATCGATCATGATGATCTCGGCCGGCGAGTAGAATTGCGCGGTCAGCAAGGCCGCTAGGCCGATTGGGCCAGAGCCGACGATCGCGACCGTGCTGCCGGGCTGGACCTTGCCGTTGAGCACCCCGCATTCGAACCCGGTCGGCAGGATGTCGCTCAACATCACCAGCGCCTCTTCGTCGGCACCCTCCGGGATCGGATAGAGGCTGGTGTCGGCGTGGGGGGTGCGGACGAACTCGGCCTGCGTACCGTCGATCGTGTTGCCGAGAATCCAGCCACCCGTCGTGCAATGCGAGAACATGCCCTTGCGACAATATTCGCATTTTCCGCAGGCGCTGACACAGGAAATAAGCACCCGGTCGCCTGGCTTGAAGGCGGTGACGGCAGTGCCGACCGAGTCCACGACCCCGACACCTTCGTGCCCGAGAATGCGGCCGGGCGCGCAGGTCGCGACATCGCCCTTTAGAATATGCAGGTCGGTCCCGCAGATGGTCGTTCTGGTTATCCGTATGATCGCGTCGGTCGGGTCGCGCAGTTCCGGCTTGGCGTGCTCTTCAAACGCTTTCTCGCCGGGGCCGTGGTAGACAAGTGCTTTCATGCCGCGTCGTCCAAATCCGAGGGTCGGACGACGCAGCGCGCCGCCAAAGCCGACCGTCGAAGCAAAGGACGATCTGACGCTTTGTCTCTAGGAGCCGACGCCCCGGCCCTGGCAGCCTCGGAAACTACGCACAGGACATCGGGGAACGATTCGAGAAACGGCGCAACCGATGCGCAACGGATCGAGTCGAAGCCAGCCCAGACGCATCGCCCGCTGGGGTTCGGGAATTACGACTATGCCGGAGCGAGAACGCCTCTAGGTCAAGTCCTGTCCGACAAAAGCCCTTCCGCAAACAGGAACGCCGTGATGACCCAGCGCATGCAGGAATTGGCGCACGAAATCGTTCGTCTCCAAGGCGAACTTGATCGCGAGATTGAACAGCGCCGCAAGGCGCTCGGTGTGACCATCGCGGAAAAGCTTGTCGGTTTCGAGCACGGGGTGCTCGAGCAGCAGCGTCAGTTCAAGCTGACCGCGACACGCCTGTTGGCCCAGTCGCAGCTGACGACGATCCTCGTTACGCCCGTCATCTACTCGCTGATCCTACCGCTGCTGCTGGTCGATATCTGGGTGACCGTCTATCAGGCGATCTGTTTCAGGGCATACGGAATCACGCGAGTCAGCCGCGCCGATTACATCATTTTCGACCGGCAGCATCTGGCGTATCTGAACTGGATCGAGGCGCTCAACTGCATGTTCTGCGGCTATGCCAACGGCCTTGTAGGCTATGTGCGCGAGGTGAGCAGTCGGACCGAGCAATATTGGTGCCCGATCAAGCATGCCCTGAAGATCAACGATCCGCATCGTCGCTATTACGAATTCCTCGAATATGGCGACGCCGACGGGTATCGCGGGCGGCTTGCGGCATTTCGCGATCAGCTGCGCGGCTAGCCAGGCACCGCGTAGTTTCCGAGCCTGCAGGAAGACCGGGATCGCCGGTACATCGATCGTAGCGGACGCACCCGGGCCGCCCCCCGATCATGTCACGAGGCATTCCATGCAAAATCCCAATTCGATTGTCGCCGTCTTTACCGATCACGCCGACGCGGAGGCCGCAGTCAAGAAACTTGCCGCATCCGGGTTCGAGATGAACAGCCTTAGCGTCGTCGGGAAAGGCTATCACCTCGATGAGCAGGTCGTCGGATTCTACAACGCCGATGACCGGATCAGATTCTGGGGATCGCGCGGGGCGATCTGGGGCGGTCTGTGGGGATTGTTCTTCGGCGGCATCTTCGTGACCGTGCCGGTCATGGGTCCCGTCATCATGCTCGGCTATCTCGCAACGACCGCCATCTCGGTCCTGGAAGGTGCCGTCGTGGTCGGCGGCGCAAGCGCGCTGGGTGCGGCGATCTTCGGGATCGGCATCCCCAAGGACAGCGTCCTGCAATACGAAACCGACATCGCAGCGGACAAGTTTCTCGTGATGGCGCACGGCAGTCCGAGCAAGATCCTGCTCGCCAAGGCTATCCTCGAAAAGGAAAATCCCGCTCGCATCGATGCGCCCATCGAAGCCGGTACGGTTCGTGCCGCAGAAACGCTGGCCGATGCAACTGCCTGAGCGCGGCAACGGCGCGGTGACCTGCTCGCGGCGAAACGATGCCGCAGAGCCGTCGTCGTGCGATGCGGCCGGCACGCCGTGAGGGCAATGGTTCTGCAAGCACCGCACACGGAACTGGTGATGACCGAGCTGCCGGATCGGCTGCCCGGTCCGGGCCAGATCCGAGTGAAGGTTCTGGCCTGCGGCGTGTGCCGCACCGATCTGCATGTGGTCGATGGGGAACTGCCATCACCCAAATCACCCATCATTCCGGGCCATGAGATCGTCGGCCGGATCGATGCGATTGGCCAAAGCGTGTCGGACTTGGCGGTCGGCGACCGCGTCGGCATACCGTGGCTCGGGCACACCTGCGGGGTCTGCCGCTATTGCCGAGACGAGCGCGAGAACCTCTGCGACGATCCCCTGTTCACTGGCTATACGCGCGATGGCGGGTTCGCCACCGCCACGATCGCCGACGCACGGTTTGCCTTCCCGCTGGGCGAGGCGGGCGACGACGTGTCGCTGGCGCCATTGCTCTGCGCCGGACTGATCGGCTGGCGGTCGCTGAAGATCGCAGGCCGTGCCAAGAAGATCGGACTCTACGGGTTCGGGGCCGCCGGTCATATAGTTGCGCAGGTCGCCGCCTGGCAGGGGCGCGACGTGTTCGCGTTCACCCGCCCCGGCGACACCGCGACACAGGACTTCGCCCGCCGGCTGGGCGTGACATGGGCTGGAGGGTCGGATGCCCAGCCACCCGAGCCGCTCGATTCCGCGATCATTTTCGCCACCGTCGGCGACCTCGTGCCCGTGGCGTTGCGAGCGGTCCGCAAGGGCGGTCGGGTCGTGTGCGCCGGCATCCACATGAGCGATCTGCCAAGCATGCCCTATGCGCTGCTGTGGGAGGAACGCGAACTGGTCTCGGTCGCCAATCTCACGCGAGAGGGATGGCCTTGAGTTTCTCCATCTGGCGCCGACGATCGGCATCGTGACGCAAACGACGCGCTACAGGCTGGAACAGGCCAATCAGGCGCTCTCCGATCTGCGGGCCGGACGGTTCGAAGGAGCCGCGGTCCTCGTTCCATGACGCCGACACGCGCGACCCGCGTAGTTTCCGAGCCTGCCCGCCAAATCCCAGCCGCCTAAAGAGTGTGACGTCGGATCAGGCATCTCGCGGCACGAAGCGTGTCGCGGGCTGGCGCTCGCGGCACACCCATGACGGGGCACAAGGCAACACCGCCGGATCGTTCCGCTGCTTAAACATCAGGAGTTTTTATGTCTCAGGATCGTCTGCTTCAGGAAGCCGTGCTCGCCGAGTTCGCATGGGAGCCGCGCGTCACTGCCGCCCATATCGGCGTTACCGCCAAGAACGGGATCGTCACGCTGACCGGCCATGTCGAGAATTACCCCGAAAAGCGTGCGGCCGAACACGCAGCCGCCCGGGTCAAGGGCGTCAAGGCGGTGGTCGAAGAGCTCAAGGTCGAGCTTCATTCGAGCATGGTCCGCAGCGATGAAGACATCGCCAATGCAGCGGCCAATCGCCTCGCTTGGGAAGTCAGCGTGCCGCGCGATGCGGTGAAGCTCAAGGTCGAGCATGGGTGGGTGACGCTGACCGGGCAGGTCGACTGGCACTTCCAGAAAGAAGCGGCCGAACGGCACATCCACGGCCTGTTCGGCGTGGTCGGCGTGCTCAACGAGATGACGATCAAGCCGCGCGCTGATGCGACCAATATCGGTCACAAGATCGATCTGGCGCTGCATCGTTCGTGGTTCGATCCCAAGACCATCACCGTCACCACGCAGGGCGGCAAGGTCAAGCTGACCGGTTCAGTCGAGACGCCGGGCGACCGTTATATTGCGGGGGCCACGGCATGGGGCGCACCGGGCGCGACCGAGGTCGAAAACGACCTGATCATCGCCTGATCCCGGGAACGACCCCGTCTGCCCACAAGGGCGGACGGGGTCGACCTGTCCCAAGCCGCGAAGGACGACACCCATGAGCCTCACGCTGTTCAGCACACCCAGACGAGCCTTCAGGCTCGATCCCGAGAAAGCCGCCACGGCGCTCCCGGGAGCGCGCAAGGTCGCGAGTCCCGACGCGACGTCCACGCCCGGCTGTCGCATCTACGGCAAGCTCACCCTGTCGCGCTGAAGCTGCGATGCGACCCCGACCTCCCGCATCGTCGCAATGATGCCGCATCCGACGACCCGCCCGACCGAGGGCACGTCGTGGTCAGCGTTGGTCGGCACTGGCATGCCTGCGGCCACGCCTTCCACTCGGATCGGTTCCGCTGTGACACAACCGATCTGGACGTGTCCAATGCACGCGCAAATCCGCCGCACTGCTCCTGGAGCCTGTCCGATCTGCGGCATGGCGCTGGAGCCCGAACAGCCGTCGCTGGGTGATGTCCCCAATCCCGAACTGGTCGATTTCACGAGGCGAGCCTGGGTCGCCGCGGCGTTGACCCTCCCGTTGCTGGCGATTTCGATGCTCGCCGACATGCTGGGCACGACTTTCGTGGCCCCTGCTTATTCCCCCTGGATCCAGTTCACGCTGACCGCCCCGATCGTGCTGTGGGCGGGCGGACCCTTCTTCCGGCGCGGCTGGATCTAGGTCGTCACGCGACGCCTCAACATGTTCACTTTGGTCGCGCTCGGCGTCGGTGCCGCGTTCTCCTACAGCGTCGTCGCGACGGTCACGCCCGGGCTGTTCCCGCTGTCCTTCCGTATGCACGGCATGGTTCCTGTCTATTATGAAGCCGCAGGCGTCGTGGTCACGCTCGTTCTGCTCGGGCAAGTGCTCGAACTGCGCGCCCGCGCAGCGACCGGCCGCGCGGTCCGCGCCCTGCTCGATCTCGCGCCGAAGACCGCCC
>JBDSKT010000296.1:0-3720 GCA_039916765.1 Sphingomonas sp. | reverse complement strand
GCACAAGCTTGCGAAACTGTTGCGGGCCGCGCAGATCGATGACGAAGGGGTAGGTATCCGCCCGCTCGCCAGTCGCGCCGATACCGGCCGCGTGACGCTTCTGAATCTCCTCGGCGAGTTGCGCCCTGTAGGCTTGGAGATCGTCGATCTGGCCGACATCGCCATCGGTGCCGATCCCGACATGGTCCTCACCGCATACATTCACCGCATGGTCGATGTGCGCGACGACATCCGCAGCTTGAGCATGTCCTGACATGTTCAGGAAGGGCATGAAGTAGATACCGATGAACCCGCCGCGTTCCGCCACCAGCCGCAACTCGGCATCGGTTTTGTTGCGCGGCAGGTCCGTCAGGGCGCGGCATCCGGTGTGGTTGATCGAGATCGGTTGACGCGACATCTGCGCTGCGTCGAGGCAGGTCCGTTCGCCGCTGTGCGACAAATCGACCATCATCCGCCGGTCGTTGAGCTTGGCAACGACCTGTCGCCCGAAAGGGGTTAGCCCGCGATTGTCCGGTGCCATCGAGCCGTCGCCGATCTGGTTGGCGGGATTATAGGTAAGCTGAAAAATGCGCACGCCAAGGTCGGCGAAAATATCGACCCGATCGACCTGCTTTCCCATCATCGCGCAATTTTGAAAGCCGTAGATGAGGCCGACCTTCCCTTCCGCCTTGGCGCGATGGATATCGGTGACGGTCAGGATTTTGGTTACGTCCCGCGCGTGATCGCGGATCAGCCGGTCTGTCGCGGCGATGTCGCGCACGCTGGCTTCGAAGGGATCGTCCGGACCGGAGACATAACCCAGCGTAGCATTGACTGCCGTAAGCCCGGACGCATGCGTCTCGCTCAGTACGCGTGGGCTCAGCTCGGGGACAAGACTGTCCGATTTGTGATTGGGATCGCCGAGGCCGCCCAGCGCATTGATGACGATCCAGTTCCGGAGCGCATCCCCGCCAGCACGGGGCGTCGCTCGCGACGATGCCGAGGGGTAGCCCGTCGCCGTCGCGCTCGCCGCGAGTGCCAAGAAATCGCGCCTTTCAATCGCCATCGCTGTCCCCCAATTCTTCCTTGGTCGCCCGTCGATAGTCGCCGCGCTGATAGATACGGCCGCGTTTCACGGTCATGGCAATGCTGCGAATATTGCCGATGTCCGCGAGCGGATCAGCGGTCAGCACAGCAAAATTGGCCAGCTTACCCGGTTCGATGGAACCCATATCGCGGGCCTGACCCGCCGCGCGAGCCCCGATAAGCGTCGCCGAATGGATCGCTTCCAGGGGCGGCATCCCGACATCGTGAACGAGGAAGAATATTTCGTCATGCACTTCGGGCCAATCATGACCTTGGTCGAACACGTTATCGGTTCCGGTGGAAATCGGCACGCCTGCCCGCCAGGCCTGCTGCGTGAGGCGGATGGTCGTCGGCCCGGTGCAACGCAGCGGCTTGCGATCGGGATGCCCCTTGCGCGCGGCATCGTAGCGCACGAACAGGCTGCCGGTCGCGTCGAGGATGGTGCCGCGCTGGATCATTGCGCGGTAAAGCCCTGCGACCACCGGATCATCGCCTTTCGGCGCCAGTAGCGCCTCATTGACTGGCGTATGGTCTTCGTAGGCGGACAACATCGCCGGCTGCACCTGATAGGCCAGATAGCAAACGTGGCTGACCGTATCGACGCCGGCCGCGATCACATCGGCCGGACTGGCGGGGAATACGGCACTGTGCGCCCAGACTTTCAGGTGCTGGCGGTGCGCTTCGGCGGTAATTGCTTTGACGAGACGTGCCGGCAGATCCGCGTAGATCTTGATCGCGGTAGCCGACGTCCCCCGCGCGAGCGTCACCGCGGTCCTGAGATCGGTTCGGTCGGTGATTGCCTGCATCCAAGGCGCCGCGCCGGGTATCGCGCCGAGGCTGATCGCCTGCACCCGCGGATCCTTGAAGAAAGGCGGTCCCGCCACCAGCGCCGCATAATAGATGTCGGGTGCCGCTATCTCACCCGCCAGCGCTTGCCGCGCAAGCTCGCCTACGGGACGCAAGTCGTCAGCCATGTCGCGAACCGCCGTCACACCCCCGTAGATATCGCGGCGCAAGATCGCTTTCGCGCGCGGATCGTCGGGCGGTGTCGCAAGATGCACATGGCTGTCGATCAGGCCAGGGATAACGAAACGCCCCGCCAGATCGACCCGTCTTGCCTCACCGACGTCGCCGATCTGGCCGTGAGGCATGATCGCGACGATCCGTTCGCCCCGCACCAGAATGTCTTGATGCAAACGCGGCTCGACGCCGGTTCCGTCGATAACGGTCGCGTCGGCGTAAAGCGTCACGCGATTTTCTCGTGTCGGCTCGGCATGGCTGGTCGGCACGCACCACGCCAGCAGCATCAGGCCGCTCATCCAGCGAAGAAATCTTGTTCCGGACAGCTTCACGGCCCGATCGTTACGATACGGCGGTCCAGTTGACTAGCACCGCGCCGGCTAGTGCTTTTGCCCAAAGACGATAAAAGGCCCGCCATGGCGACGACACAAGCGACACGCCCGCTTCCGATGGCTGCGGATCTGTATGGAGATATCGAGCCATCGCCAAAGGCGACGTGGCGAGGATATCTGCCTGGGCTCGCGATTGTTGCGGCGGGGACCTTGGCGGCGGGTTTTTTGTCGGACCATTACGGCGTTCCGCTGACGCTGATGGCGCTGCTCATCGGGCTCGCGCTCAATTTCCTATCGGCCGATGCGCGGTTGACGCCTGGCCTCGCATTCGCATCGCGCTCGCTGCTGCGCTGGGGCATCGTGCTGGTCGGTGTGCGCATCACCTTCGGGCAGATCATCGCGCTGGGACCGATGGCACTGGTCTGTGTGATTGCGATCGTCGCGATTACCATGGCGGCCGGCATCCTTGCCGCGCGGCGTCTCGGCTTCGACAACGCATTCGGCACATTGGCGGGCGGCGCCGTAGCCATTTGTGGAGCGTCCGCCGCGATGGCCTTGGCGACGACGCTTGGAGAAAAGCGTACCAGCCAAGCGCAGCTGACGCTGGTCCTGGTCGGTATTTCGGCAATGAGCGCAACGGCGATGATGCTTTACCCGCTCGTCGCTCACGCGCTGCAACTTAGCGACCTGAAAGCCGGTTTCATGCTTGGTGCCGCGATCCACGATGTCGCGCAAGCTCTCGGGGCGGGCTATTCCTATTCGGACAGCGCCGGCCAGATCGCGGCGATCGTAAAACTCACCCGCGTCGCGTTACTCGCCCCGGTACTCGCCGTGGTTGCGATGTTTCTGGGCAAGGATGCAGGCGGGTCGAAAAAAGTCGGCCTGCCGTGGTTCGTCGTCGGTTTCTTCGTACTTGCGGGGGTCAACTCCTTCGGCGTTATTCCGGCCGGCGTATCGAGCGGCGCTGAGAAGGCGGCCGCCGCCTTACTTGCCGCAGCGGTGACCGCCACGGCAATCCGTTCGCCATTGTCGCAATTGCTCGAGGCTGGGCCGAGGCCCCTGTTGGTAATCCTCGCGGCCACCCTGGCTGCGTTCCTGCTCGCGCTCGGCGCGGCATATTTGCTGATCGGCTAGGGCGAGGCCGCGCGGTCCGGCCGCGTGGCGATCACGCAACGTCTCCCTCAAACACGCGGCTGGCCTTGAGCGCCCCTGTCGTGCGTGATCCGTTGGCGATCGCCCTAGCTTATCGGTCCAGCTGCCCTAACGTGCAGCAGCCGACCATGACCTCGATCTCGGCCTTCTT
>JBDSKT010000295.1:0-4319 GCA_039916765.1 Sphingomonas sp. | reverse complement strand
TGCGGCTGTTGGGCCAGGTGAACAGGAAGCGCGGCGAATAGGCCCGGCCGCACATGCCGTAATTGCCGGCGCCGAAGCTGCCGCCGATCAGCACGGTGATCTTGGGCACGGTTGCGGTGGCGACCGCAGTGACGAGCTTGGCACCATGCTTGGCGATCCCTTCCGCCTCGTATTTGCCGCCGACCATGAAGCCGGAAATGTTCTGGAGGAACAACAACGGGATTCGCCGCTGGCAAGCCAGTTCGATGAAGTGCGCGCCTTTCTGTGCCGACTCGCTGAACAGCACGCCGTTATTGGCGAGGATCGCGACGGGAATGCCCCAGATGTGCGCGAAGCCGCAAACGAGCGACGTGCCGTAAAGCGACTTGAACTCATGGAATTCCGACCCATCGACCAGCCGGGCGATGATCTCATGCACGTCGTACGGCGCGCGCACGTCCGAGGGGACGATGCCGTACACCTCCGCGACATCGAATTTTGGCGGGCGCGGTTCCTTGAGGTTCACCTCTGCCATGACCTGCGGCTGGAGCGTCGAGACGATGTCGCGCACGATGGTCAGCGCGTGTTCGTCATTCTCGGCGACATGATCGACCACGCCGGACTTGCGGCCATGCGTGTCCGCGCCGCCCAGTTCCTCGGCCGAGATGACCTCGCCCGTCGCGGCTTTGACGAGGGGCGGCCCGGCGAGGAAGATCGTGCCCTGGCCGCGAACGATCACCGTCTCGTCGCTCATCGCCGGAACGTACGCGCCGCCGGCGGTGCAGCTGCCCATCACGCACGCGATCTGGGGGATGCCGAGCGCCGACATATAGGCTTGATTGAAGAAGATCCGCCCGAAGTGATCGCGGTCGGGGAAGACCTCGGCCTGGTGGGGCAGGTTCGCGCCGCCCGAATCGACGAGATAGATGCAGGGCAAGCGGTTCTGCTCGGCGATCTCTTGCGCGCGCAGGTGCTTCTTCACCGTCATGGGGAAGTAGGTGCCGCCCTTCACCGTCGCATCGTTGCACACGATCATGCACTGGCGGCCCGAAACGCGACCGATCCCGGCGATCAGCCCCGCGCCGGGGACCTCGCCGTCATACAAGTCGTTCGCGGCGAGCTGGCCGATTTCAAGAAACGGCGAGCCGGGGTCGAGCAGCCGCTCGACACGGTCGCGCGGAAGCAATTTGCCGCGCGCGGTGTGGCGCTCGCGGCTTTTTTCGGTGCCGCCGAGCGCGGCCTGCGCCACGTCCGCGTGCAGCGCCTGCGCGAGCGAACGGTTGTGCGCGGCATTGGCGCGGAACGTCTCGCTGTCGGGAGAAAGTTTGGTGTCGAGCACCGGGGCGCTCATGCCGGATCATCCTCTTCGTTTCACGCGTGACTAGACAAGCCAGCGGGCGAAGGGAAGTCGCTGGAAATACCGCGCGGAGCCGTGTAGCTCCCGCGACATATAAAAATAGAGAGGTTGCCCCGATGAAGCGTTCCCTCGTTCTCGCCCTGTTGCTGGCGAGCGCCGCATGCACCCAATCCACCACGACGCAGTCCGCCGGTGCGCTGGCCGGGGTCAACCAGGCCTATATCGACAAGAGCGTGGCACCGGGGGACGATTTCAACGCTTATGCTAGCGGCACATGGGCGAAGAGCGCGGTGATCCCCGAGGATCGCTCCTCGACCGGCGTGTCGTTCGACGTGTTCAAGGTCGCCGAGGCGCGCAACCGCGATTTGATCGACAACGCGGTCAAGGCCAATGCCGCCGCGGGCACCGACCAGCGCCGCATCGCCGATTATTACGCTGCCTATACCGACACCGCCGGTATCGAACAGCGCGGCATGGCGCCGGTGAAGGCGCAGCTCGATCAGGTCGCCGCGCTGAAGGACAAAAGCGCGCTGTCGGCGGCACTCGGCGCCAATATGCGCAACGACACCGACCCGATCAACAACAGCAGCTTTCACACCGAAAATCTGTTCGGGCTGTTCGTGACGCAGGATTTGAACCGGCCCGACGTGACGATCCCGTATCTGATGCAGGGCGGGCTGGGCCTGCCCGACAAGGATTATTACGTCTCGGCCAAGCCCGACATGGCGGCGATCCGCACCGCTTATCGCACCTATGTCGAGAAGCTGCTGACCCTGTCAGGCGTAAGCGACGCGGCGGCGCGCGCCGACCGGATCGTCGCGCTGGAGGGCAAGATCGCCGCCGCGCACGACACGATCGAGCAGAGCCAGGATGCGCACCGCGCGCAATCGTGGAAACGTGCCGACTTCGCGGCCAAGGCGCCGGGGATCGACTGGAACGCCTATTGGAATGCCGCCGGCCTGCCCGGCCAGCAGGATTTCGCGGTGTGGCAGCCGAGTGCCATCACCAAGCTCGCCGCCCTGGTCGCCAGCGAGCCGATGCAGAGCTGGCAGGACTGGCTGACCTTCCACACGATCAATCAGGTCACGTCGGCGCTACCCAAGGCGATCGACGACGCATCGTTCGCTTTCTACGGCACCACGGTCAACGGCACGCCCGCGCAGCAACAGCGCGACAAGCGCGGGATCGCGGCGGTGAACAGCGCGCTGGGCGACGCGGTCGGCAAGATATACGCCGACAAATATTTCCCCGCCTCGTCCAAGACCGAGATCCAAGGGATGGTGAAGAACATCGTCGCGGCATTCGACGGGCGGCTGGCCAAGCTCGACTGGCTCGCGCCGGCGACGCGCGACGAAGCACGCAAGAAGCTCAAGATGCTCATCGTCGGGGTCGGCTATCCCGATACGTGGCGTGATTACGGCGCGCTCGACGTGAAGGCCGACGATCCGGTCGGCAACCTGCAACGCGCGCGGCTGTACGAATACCGGCACCAGATCGGCAAGATCGGCAAGCCGGTCGACCGTCACGAATGGTGGATGACACCGCAGACCGTGAACGCGATCAACCTGCCGGTGCAGAACGCGCTCAATTTCCCTGCCGCGATCCTCGAGACGCCGTTCTTCGACGCCAAGTTCGACGCGGCGGCGAATTACGGGTCTATCGGCGCGACGATCGGTCACGAGATCAGCCACAGTTTCGATAATCTCGGTGCCGATTTCGATTCGAGCGGCAGGCTGCATAATTGGTGGACGCCAGCGGACCTGGCGCATTTCGATGCTGCCGGAAAGGCGCTGTCCGATCAGTTCAGCGCGTATCAAGCGTTCCCCGACCTCAAGCTCAACGGCCATCAGGAACTGGGCGAGAATATCGCCGACGTCGCCGGGCTGACCGCGGCGTACGAGGCGTATCACGCCTCGCTTGGCGGCAAGGAGCCTCCGGTGATCGACGGGCTGACCGGCGACCAGCGCTTCTTCCTCGCCTTCGCGCAAGGGTGGCGGACCAAGATGCGCGACAAGTCGCTGCGCGGCCGCATCGCCACCGACGTCCACGCCCCGGCGATGTGGCGCGTGCAGACGGTGCGCAACCTCGACGCCTGGTATCAGGCGTTCAGCGTCAAGCCGGGCGCGAAGCTGTACCTTGTGCCCGAGCAACGCGTGCACGTCTGGTAGAGCCCGCCAACTTCCTTTAGCCCTTCCCCGGCGGAGGCCGGGGTCCAGCATCGAGCCGTTCGTAACTGGACTCCGGCCTTCGCCGGGGAAGGGAACAGGGTTGCCGCTTGTGAGTGAGACATGACGACAGGCGCCCTCTCGCACCTCAAGATACTCGACCTGTCGCGCGTCCTGGCCGGGCCATGGGCGACACAGATACTCGCTGATCTCGGCGCCGAGGTGATCAAGGTCGAGCGCCCGGGCGTCGGCGACGATACCCGCGCCTGGGGGCCGCCCTGGCTGGCCGACGCCGAGGGCAACCCGACCAGCGAATCCGCTTATTATCTCTCCTGCAATCGCAACAAACGCTCCGTCACGATCGATATGGCCACGCCCGAGGGGCAGGACCTGATCCGCCGCCTCGCCGCCGATGCCGATATCGTGGTGGAGAATTTCAAGCTCGGCGGGTTGAAGGCGTACGGCCTCGACTATGACAGCCTCAAGGCGATCAACCCGGCGCTGATCTATTGCTCGATCACTGGCTTCGGTCAGACCGGCCCGCGCGCGCCGCAGCCCGGCTATGACCTGCTGATCCAGGCGATGGGCGGGTTGATGAGCGTCACCGGGGCTCCCGGCGATCAGCCCGGCGGCGGGCCCCAGCGTATCGGTGTGGCGCTGATCGACGTGATGACCGGCCTGTACGCGACGATCGGTATCCTGACCGCTGTCGCGCATCGCGATCGCACGGGGGAGGGGCAGAGCATCGATATCGCGCTGATGGACGTCAGCGTCGCGGCGCTGGCCAATCTGGCGATGAACTATCTCGTTTCGGGCAA
>JBDSKT010000294.1:0-8786 GCA_039916765.1 Sphingomonas sp. | reverse complement strand
ACAAGTTACTCCCCGAGCAGCGCGGCGATTTCGTCCAGCTGTTCGAGACGATGGCCGGCCTGCCGGTAACCATCCGCTTGCTCGATCCGCCGCTGCACGAATTCCTGCCGCACGAGGATGCCGACTTCGCCGATGTCGCCGCCGCGACCGGCGCCGATATCGACAAGCTGAAGCGCCGCGCGGCCGAACTGCACGAGTTCAACCCGATGCTCGGCCACCGCGGTTGTCGGCTCGGGGTGACCTATCCCGAAATCTACGAAATGCAGGCTCGCGCGATCTTCGAGGCGGCGGTCGACGTGGCCGAGAGGTCCGGTGCCGCGCCCATTCCGGAGGTAATGATCCCGCTCGTCGCGACCAAGCGCGAGCTCGATTTGATGAAGGCGGTGGTCGACAAGGCCGCTCAGGCGGTGTTCGCCGACCGGGGTCGGACAATCGAATATCTCGTCGGCACGATGATCGAGTTGCCCCGCGCCTGCCTGATGGCGGGCGAGATCGCCGAGACGGCGGAATTCTTCAGCTTCGGCACTAACGATCTTACGCAGACCGCGCTCGGCGTGAGCCGTGACGATGCGGCGAAGTTCTTGGGCGCCTATGTCGATCAGGGAATCTACGCCAAGGATCCGTTCGTCACGCTCGACGTCGCCGGCGTCGGCCAGCTGATCGAAATGGCCACCGAGCGGGGGAGGGCGACGCGGCCGGACCTGAAACTGGGGATCTGCGGCGAGCATGGGGGCGACCCGGCGTCGATCGCGTTTTGCGAGACGGCCGGACTCGATTACGTTTCCGCCTCGCCTTATCGTGTGCCGATCGCTCGCCTCGCGGCGGCGCAGGCGGCCTTGGGGAAACGGGGATGAACGATGGCGCGGCTGGCAATGTCGAGCCGCCGCTCCAGACTTCAGCACGAGATCAACCGCTGGCTTGTGCCGCCTACGTCCGCGGTGCGCCATTACATTGCAGAAGCAGATGGCGGCGGTTAGCTGCTCGTTCCGTCATCCCCTCGTGATCGGCGCGTCGCGCCCGGAGATGTAGACCGGTTTTTCGTCCAGGTCGGTGCGCACCTCGCTCGGGTGGAGCGGCCGCCGGGATCTTTCCTCGTGCAGGGTTCGTTCGTTGGCATCGGCACGTTCCTCGGCGGTACGGCGCAATGCACGCTCTTCCTCATACTGTCGTCGCCATTTGCGACCTCCGGGATGCAAGGCCAGCCCGAACATCAGCCCGGCGAACAGGGCGATCGCGAGAAGAATATAGAGTGTCGAACCAGCGGCGGCCATCGCCATTCTCCCGTCATTGCGGACAGGAAACGATCCGCCGGGGCTAGCGTTCCTGACCTATTTGAACGCGTCCGATATCGAGCACGCCGCCGGGCCAAGGATCACGATGAACAACACGGGCAGAATGAACAGGATCAGCGGAACGGTCATGATCGCGGGCAAGCGAGCGGCTTTTTCCTCGGCGCGCATCATGCGCTCGTTGCGGAATTCGGCCGACAGCACGCGTAACGCAGACGCGAGCGGTGTGCCGTATTTCTCGGTCTGCACCATCGTGGTGACGACGCCCTTCACGGCGTCGAGCTTGACGCGCATCGCGAGGTTTTCGAACGCTTGCCGCCGTTCCGAAAGGAAGCCAAGCTCGATCGCCGTGAGCGTGAATTCGTCGCCCAGTTCGGGATAGGCCTTGCCCAGCTCGCGCGCGACACGGTGGAACGCGGCATCGACAGTCAGGCCGGCCTCGGCGCAGATCACGAGCAGGTCGAGCGCGTCGGGCAATCCCTTACGGATCGCGTGCGAGCGTTTGGTGACCTTGTTGTTGAGGAAAAGATCAGGCGCCTTGTAGCTCAGGATGAAGGTGATCGCGACGATGCCGTACCGCTTCAAGGGTGAATAGGTCGCGAAATGGTCGGTGCCGTAAACGAAGTACAGCATCAGCCCACCGAACACGATCGGCAGCACCAGGCGGCCGAAGATGACGGCAACAGCCCACTCCTTCGAGCGGATTCCCGCCTGCATCAGCTTGATCTGTGCCGCCTTGACCTGGCTTTCCTGCAAAACCTTCATCGACGACAGCATCGCGCGGATGTTGTCGGTGGTCTGGTTCTGCTTGACCAGCTTGGCGCGGCGTTTCGTCGAGGCGGTGATGCCTGCCTTGAGCTGCTCGCGGCGGTCGTTCAGCGACTTGACGCGCTTCGCCATTGGATCGCGGGCGGTCGTGGCGGCATAGATCGCCAGCAGTACCGCGAACGCCGCGACCCCGGACAGGATCGTCGCCACCCAGAGGACATCGATGCCAAGCAGCTTGGGAGTGTGCTCGCCCATCGTCAGATCTCGAAATTGATCATTTTGGCCATGATGAAGGCGCCGATGCCCATCCAGACCAGTCCACCGCCGCCCGCCACCATCAGGCGCGGATCGACGAAGAAGTTTTGCATATAGCCCGTGTTGATCATCCAGATCAGCCCGAACACGATGAAGGGCAAGGCGCCGATGATATACGCCGACGCCTTCGATTCAGACGACATCGCCTTGATCTTCAATTTCATCTGGCCGCGCATGCGCAGCACCGTCGCGAGGTTGGCGAGCGTCTCGGCAAGGTTGCCGCCCGTTTCGCGCTGGATCGCGATGGTGATGCAGAAGAACTGGAATTCCGGCGTACCGAGCCGATCCGCGGTTTCCTGCAATGCCACATCCAGCGTCCGGCCGATCCTCATCTTGTCGGAAACCGAGCGGAATTCCTCGCCGACCGGACCGTGAACTTCCGCCCCGACCACGCCGATCGTTTCGGTGATCGGCAAACCCGACCGCAGGCCGCGGACGAGCAGTTCGATCGCGTCGGGGAATTTGCTCGTGAATTTGTTCACCCGGCTCTTGATGAAAAAGCCAACCACTTTGTGCGGGATGCCCGCGCCGAGCAGCAGCCCGACGAAAAACGACAGCACGAACGGCATGCCCTTCAAGACAAGCAGACCGACGACGATCACCGTGATGCCCAAGGTCGCCATGCCGTATTGGCCCACGGTCCAGCTCTTGCCCGTCATCGCCAGCCGCTTCTTTAGCAAGGCTGGGCGGGGCAGGAACCGCATCGCGGCGGCATCCATCTTGTTGCCGCGGCTGGCGGTGATGCGGCGCAGCTGCGCATCGACCACCGCATTGGCCGAATCGCTGTGGCGCGCCCGGACGGAGCCGAGCCGACGCGTGCCGGCGCGCGCCGCCGATGGCCCGGAAAGGGCCACCGCGACGAGAGCGAGGACCACTAGGACCCCGCCGCACAGCATCATGAACGGCATTAATGGCATATCGGTATCAAACACTCCGCGGTGTTACCGTTCGGTTTATTTCGCTTTCGCGTTCCGTTTCGGCATGAAAGATTTCAGGTCGGCGAACTTTCCGATCAGCGAGTTGCCCTTTGCCGCCGGCTTTTTCTTGGCGACGCCAGGCGCTTCCTCGGCGTCGCCGAGCTGCATGATGGTTGCCGAAAGGTCGTTCAGCGGCGCGACCGTCTTCGAGCCTTTGCCGGCCTCGGCGAACGGCTTGCCAAGCTTGGCCGATTGCGCGGCGAGCTTCTGGTCAAAAGGAATGACGATATCGATCTTGCGTTCGATCGACCCCTCGAAATCCTTGCGCGAAATTTCCGTGTGTCCATTGGGATGCACGCGATTGGCGACGACATGCACCTGCGTCTGCGGGGCGTTCGACTTGAGCCAGGAGAGCAGGCGGATCGTGTCGCGTGCCGCGGCAAGGGTCAGGTCGGTGACGACCACGGCGGCCTGGATATCGGCGATGAGATGCGGGTGCTGCACCAACATGCCGCGTGGCAGATCGACCACGGTACATTCGAATGCGGCGCGCATCTCTTCCTGCAACTGATAGAAGGCGCTGCCGTCGGTGACGATCGGCGAGTTGATCGGCGCTTCGGCGGAGAGCACCGATAGTAGTTCGCTCGATTTGACCATCGCGCGTTCGATGAACAGGCCGTCGATACGGCTGGGGTTTTCGATCGCGTCGGTCAGGCCGCGCCCCGGCTCGAGATCGAGCGCGAGCGCGCCGGTGCCGAAATGGACGTCGAGGTCGAGCAGGGCGGTGGTGCGCCGGCCCTTTTCGCTCAGCAGCCATGCGACCGACGTTGCCATGGTCGAGGCGCCGACTCCGCCGCGCGCGCCGATGAAGGCGACCGCGCAGTGCGCGCGCTCCGTGCCGGCATCGACCGCCTTAGGCGCGTTGAGCGTGACCTGCGCGTGATTGAAGGCTTCCCGCAACTGGTCGGGGTGCAGCGGCTTGAGCAGGTAGTCCTGGATGCCGCTCACCACGAGGTCGCGATAAAGCCGGACGTCGTTTACCTGGCCGACCGCGATCACCACCGTACCGGGCTCGCACACTTCGGCCAGCGCGTTGATGTCGTTCAGCGGGTCGCCGCTTTCGGATAGATCGACGAACAGGATCTGCGGGCTGGCCGACACGGACAGCGACTGAACCGCGTTGCGCAAGCCTCCCTTGCTGACCTTTTCGGGCGCCCAGCCCATCTCGACGGCGATCGGGCGCAGCACCTCGGCGGTGGTCTCGTCGCAGACGTAGGCGGCGAAAGGCTCACGCAGACCGGCGCGACCGGAATTAAACGGCGCGTTCATCTTATTTGCCCCCCGTGCTTTCGGACTTGATGGTCGTTCCCCCGTTGCCGGTCGGCACCGCACGGCGGAACGTGTCGATCGCCTTGCCCGCCGCGGCGGCATCGGTCAGATCGGCGCCCGGCTGGCCGCGTACCAGGTCGATCGGGTTGGCCACCATCGACGCCATGTTGGCGTTGATCGCGCAGCCGTGGTTCGACGAGGTATTGCTCTCGAATTCGGGGTTCTGGCCCTCGCGGCTGAAATCGGGGCAGCCGGGAACGCTTGCGCGCATACGGCTGATGATGATCCGCGCGGTGCCGGGTGCGACGGGCGCGCCCGTTATCGGCGCGTCGTCGGACAGGAGCAAGCCGTAGCGCGCGACCTGCGCGGCGACATCGTCGCGGACGCCGCCACCATAGGGATGCGGATCATCGAGCGCGACGTGGTCGCCGTAGCCGAGGTGGAGCGATGCCATCCATCCTGCCAGGCGCTGCGCCTCGCCGGGGGCGAGGCCGTTGCCGCCGGTGTTGACGTCGAAGGCATAATCCTGCCGCGCGACGACTGGTTGGTGGGTCGATTCCAAACCCCGGTTGGGCGTGCCCCCGCAACCGGCAAGCGCAAGCGCGGGAGCGAAGGAAGCGGCGATCAGAAGGCTGCGCTTGTACATGGCGGTCATCCTCGCGGGGGGCATCACAGGTCGAAGCCGGGTGCGGCGGAGGCGGCACCCTTCTTGGTGTTGGGTTGCGGCACGGGCGTCGCGACGGGCGCGTCGTTCCTGCGCTGGATCGGCGCGGGCGGGGGCGGGCTGCTCGGCAATACCGGGGCATTCGCGCCAAAGGCCGGCTGGGAGCCGCTGGGCTGCGCGACGCTGGGCTTCGGCCGATCAGCGCCACTTGTGCCGCCACCCAGTTCGCCCATGAAGACACGTCCGAGGTCAGTCGGCGCCTTATAGCCGTCGGTAGGAAGCACGATGTCATTGGCATTGACCGGCTTGACCAGATACGGCGTGATCACGATCACCAGTTCGGTCTCGTCGCGCTGGAAGGCGTTCGAGCGGAACAACGTGCCGAGGATCGGCAGATCGCCGATGCCAGGCGCCTTGCTGATCGAGTTGTTGTGCGTATTCGACAACAGCCCGGCAATCATCATGCTTTGGCCGGAGCCGAGTTCCAGCGTCGTCTCGGCGCGGCGCGTGGTCAGTCCCGGGATCGTCGTGCCATTGATCTGAACCGCGCCTTGCGACGACAGCTGCGAGACTTCGGGGCGAACGCGCAACGAAATGCGACCATCGGCCAGAACCGTCGGCGTGTAGGCCAGGCTGATGCCGTATTGCTTGTACTCGACAGATACCGCGCCAAGACCCTGGCTGACCGGGATCGGAATTTCACCGCCGGCAAGGAAGGTGGCCGTTTCGCCGGAAAGCGCCGAAAGGTTTGGGTTGGCCAGCGTCGTGACCTGCCCGTCGCGTTCGCCCAGGTCGAGCGAGCTCAAAAGATCCATGCCGAGAAAATGTCCGGCGATGCCGAGCGACGTGCCGAGCCCGGAATTCGCCGGGAAGTTGAACAGGGTCGAACCTGGTACGGCCCCGCTGGCATCAATCGCGATCGGTTTACCGGAAGCATCGACGGGCGCACCGTTGAAATAGCCTGCCGGCGGCGTACCCGGAACGGTGGTGATCGTGCCCGACCTGCCCTGGCTCACGCCGAACAGGAAGCTGCCGCTGTCGCGGTTGGCGAGGTTGACGCCGATATTCTTGACGAAGCTCTTGCTCACCTCGGCGAAACGGACCTGCAGGTTGACCTGCAAGGGGGTCGCGGTCTTCAGCCGGTTCACGACGACGATCTTGAGCATCGGGGCCGCGGCGGACATATCCACGCCTGGGTTGAGCAGCATCGTTACCAGGCGCTGCGCCTGCGCGCTGTCGTCCGGCGACAGAACGGTGCCGGTAAGCACCGCGATCTGGCCGACCGTGGTCACCTTGATGTCCGCCTCGGGCATCGCCGCTTTCAGCATGCGATCGACCGAAGTGATATTTTGGCTGACCAGGACGTTGGTGGAATAGACCACCGCGCCGCTCGCGTTCGTCGCGAATACCGTCGCCTCGCCAAACGCTTTCCCGTACAAATTGATCTGGTGCGCGTTGTTGACGTAAACGTCGGCTACGCTTGGGTTGGACGTCCAGACGTCGGTGACGTTGGACGGCAAAGTGACCATTTCGCCCTCGCCGATCGAGAGCAGCACGCGCGCCGTCGGACGTTGCGCGCCGGCCGGAAAGGTCCCAACGCGTGCGGTGGTTCGAGCCGGAGCACGATGCTTGACGGGGGCGGCGGCCATGGCGGCGCCGCATGGGCTGATCGTCACCGCGACGGCCACGGTCGCGGCGAGCGACCTGCGCAGCAAATTGATGCCGTTCATGTTACTTCTTCCCCCCGACCGGCACAGCGGTCACATCTGATCCCCGAACCACGCGAACGACGGGTCCGACATTCACGGCCGCACCGGGAAATGCTCCCGTCGCGGCGACCGGCGCGCCGCCGGCGCTGGGCACCATCGCCCCGCCTTCGCCGATGGGCTTGCCGGGCACCGTGCGACGCTGGAAACGCGACACGTCGGCGCCCGTCTGGTAGGTCGATGCGCCGCTTTGTGGCTGGCTCGCCACCTGGAGCAGCATGGCCTTTTCGGCCTTCGGATCGTTGCCCTCGGGCACCTTGACGGCGCCGCTGGCGATGGCCTGCTCTAGCTCGCCGTTGGTGTCTGCGAGCGAGCGCAGCGACAGCGACAGCGATCCAAGCGTCTGCGCGACGGCTAGCTGCTCGGCGATTTTGGGGGTCGCTTCGAACGTCACGTTGGAGAAGGTCTTGACGACGCTCTTGCCGTCTTCACCCGTCGTGTTGTCGGTGCGCTGGTCGGTCGCGAGGACGCGCAGGTTGCGCATCACCGTTTCCGAAACCTTGAGCGGCGGCCCATCGCCACCACCGGGAACGGTTTGCGTCAGGACAAGATCGACGCGGTCGCCGGGGAACACGAAGCCTGCGACACCGGTCTGCACCGATACCGGCACCGTCACGGCGCGCATGCCCGGCCCGAGCGCGGCGGCGAGGAAGCCGCGATCGCCCGGCTTGACCAGCGCGCCTTGCGTAATCGGCTGACCGGCGGTGATCGCATTGCGCACCACGGTGCCCTGAAGCGACCTCAGATCGGTCTGCGCCTTGATGAAATAGGCGTTGTTGACCAGCTCCTTGGGCCACGGCTGAAACTTCAGCGCGCTTGCATCGAGGATCGTTCCCATGGGGAGGGCGCGGGTCGCGACCAGCACTTCGGGTCCATCGATCGGCGGTGCCATCGCGACGGCGTTCGCGCCGGGCGCGGCGCTGCCCATCAGCATGCTACGGATCATGAGAGCGGTAATGCCCGCGACAATCACCGCGCCGACGAAGAGAATGACCTTGCGACTATCCATGACGTTTCGAGCCTTTCAGGCGCGGACCAGTTGATGCCGCGTTAAGCATTCATCGGAATTGGTTAAAAAGTGGTTCGCGGATTGCGAGAAGTCCGGCGAGCGCGATGGCGACGCCGTAAGGAATTTCGATCGCGCCGGAATTTCGGCGCACCGCCCGCTCGATTACCATGACCAGCGTCAGCACGCCCCCGATCAACGACATGGTGACCAGCATCGAGGCGAGCGGCTGAAACGGAAGCCATAGCGCGATCGCGCCGATCATCTTGACGTCGCCGCCGCCCATCCAGCCAGCGGCGAACGCACCGACGAAAAGCGCGAACAATATCGCGGCAATGCCCAGTTGAATGGCGAGGTCTGGCCAAAAATGCGTGGCGTTCGTCCACCACCAGAGCGGGGCGAGAAGCGCGATTGCAGCGTTTTTCCAATTGGCGATTTCGCGGGTGCGCGCGTCTTCGACGCCCGCCGAAACGAGCAGCAGCGTCAGCGCGCCGAGCAGCACAATGCAAATGGTTTCCCCGCCCATGGGGCTTTTTCCTAGACGACATGCCTTTCTAAAAAGTAACCAGGACCATGCTTTCTCCGCAGCTCTATCGCCGTGTGATTCCAGCCGATGCGCGGATCTCCCGCTGGACGGGTCCCGACGGCTGGGAATTTCGTCTGTTCGACTGGCCCGCGCCGGGCACGTCGCGTGGGTCGATCCTTTTTCAGGGCGGGCGTGGCGACATTTTC
>JBDSKT010000293.1:0-10007 GCA_039916765.1 Sphingomonas sp. | reverse complement strand
TGATCTTGGTCGGGGCGATCCTGCTCGCGCTCGCCGTGCGGCATCCGTCGGCGGATATCCGCATCCTGACGCATGACGTCGCCGACCCCGCGCCGCACCGCATTCAGGCCGCGCTCGATCTCGGGCTAGTCGGCGTTTCGGTGCTGATCACCTGGACAGCCAGGCGCATCGGCTGAGCGCTGCTTGCACCGCCAGCGAGCGTTGCTTACACTTGTGTCAATGAGCAGTTCCGAACGCGCCTGGCATGACCATTATCGACACCCGGTTGCCTGGGGCACGGCCTTCCCGCCGCTTTCCGTGGTCGATTTCTTCGACGCCGCCGCGATCAAATCTCCTGCCGCGCCGCTAATCGATTTCCTTGGCCGCCGCTACAGCTACGCCGAGACGCTGGACGGCGCCAACCGGGTGGCCAAGGGCCTCGCCGAAATGGGTTATGGCGAAGGCGACCGGATCGGGCTGTTCCTGCCCAACGTGCCGCATTACCTCGCCGCCTATTACGGCGTCCTCAAGCTCGGCGCGACAGTGGTCAATTTCTCGCCGCTCTACACAGCGGCCGAACTCGAGCATCAAGTCGAGGATTCGGGCACACGGTTGCTTTTCACATTGTCGGCGAGCGCGCTTCTGCCGACCGCGATCGAGGTGCTCGAACGCTCGAGCCTGGAGCGGCTGGTGGTCGGCTCGGTCGCTGGCGCGCTGCCGTCCGCAAAGTCGATCCTCTACCGCCTGTTCAAGCGCGGCGATGTTACGCGGCGGCCCGACGATCCCCGCATCACCGCTTTTTCCGGGCTGATCGGCAATGACGGCGTGATCGCCCCGCCCGCGATCGACCCGGTCGATACCGTCGCGCTGATCCAGTATACCGGCGGCACCACCGGCACGCCAAAGGGTGCGATGCTGACGCACCAGAATCTCACCGCCAATGCGCGGCAGGTGATGGCGATCGACCCGCATCCCGACGCGCCCGATCGCATCATCGGCGTGCTGCCGCTGTTCCATGTCTTCGCCAACACCTGCGTGCTCAACCGTACGGTCGGCAGTGGCGGGTGCATCGTCATGCTGCCGCGTTTCGACGCCGGCCAGGCGCTCGCCGCGATCGGCCGGACAAAGGCGACCGCATTGCCGGGCGTACCGACGATGTATCAGGCCCTGCTCGATCATCCGAAGATCGCCACGACCGACTTCTCGTCGCTGCGCGTCTGCATTTCGGGCGGCGCGCCGCTTTCGGCCGAGCTGAAGGCCAAGTTCGAGGCCGCGACCGGCGCGACATTGGTCGAGGGATACGGCCTGTCGGAAAGCGCGGGCGTGATCTCCACCAACCCCTATGAAGGCGAGGGCAAATCGGGCACGATCGGCCAGCCGCTGCCCGGCACGCGCGTTCGCCTCGTCGACAAGGAAAACGCGGCCAGCGCCGCGCGAGACGGCGAAGCGGGCGAGATCGTCGTCGCCGGGCCGCAGATCATGAAGGGTTATTGGAACCGGCCCGATGCCGATGCCGACGTGTTCGTCACCGATGCGGACGGCACGCGCTGGTTGCGCACCGGCGATGTCGGGACGATCGATGCCGACGGCTTCATTCGCATCGTCGACCGGCTGAAGTACATGATCGCGGTCAGCGGGTTCAAGGTTTTCCCGAGCCAGATCGAAACGCTGCTGCATCACCATCCGGCGGTGAGGGAGGCTCTGGTGATCGGCCTGCCCGACCCCTATCGCGGCGAGCACCCCCGCGCCTATGTCACGCTGAACCCCGAGACCGCCGCCAGCGGCGAGGAGATCGCGGCGTGGCTCAACCCGCAACTCGGCCGGCACGAGCGGGTCGATCGGGTCGTGGTGCGGCTCAACCTGCCCAAGACGATGATCGGCAAGCTGAGCCGCAAGGATCTGATCGCCGAGGTGATGGCGGAGGAAGGCGCGCTTTAAAGCCCTTGACCGCGGATCGCTACATTTGTAGCGCTGACGTGGATTTAACAATCATGAGAAATAACATGACCAAGGCGCTGGCGTTCAAACGCTTTTTTTGCATCGCGGGAATGTTAGGAGCGATGATCGCGCCGGCATCGACGGCGGCGCACCCTACGGCGGCGGTTTTGGCGGGCTGGCGATCTGACCTGCAACTGTTCGCCGCGCAACTGCCCAAGCGTCACGCAAACGCCTTCCATTTCGTCTCGCGCCAGCGCTTCGAGCGGGAGATCGTCGATCTGGATAAGGCGCTTCCCACGTTGAACCCGGATGCCTTCTGGGTCGGGCTGGAGCGGATCGAGGCGAGCATCGGCGATGGCCACACCTTCATGCGCCTGCCCGCCAACGCGCCGACGTTCGGGATCGCGGTCGAGCGGTTCGGCACCGATTACCCGTCGTCGCGGTCGCGCCGGGTGACGCGGATCCAGCGTCGCTGGGCGCGCGGCTCGTCGCGATTGGCGGCATCCCGCTGACGCGGATCGAGCCCGAGATCATGGCACTGACCCCCGCCGACGAAACCGATGCGTTGCGCCAGGCGCGCGCGCAGGCCCTGCTGAGCAGCGGCGTCGTGCTGCACGGGCTTGGCATTATCCGCGACGATAACGCCGCGCGCTACACCTTCGCCGATGATCGCGGCCGCACCTTTTCCAGCGAGTTGCATGCCGCGGCCCTGCCCCCGCGTCCGACGTGGACAAGCGTCGTCGGCAACCCGCCGCTGTCGCAGCGCAACGCGGGCGACGCCATGTGGTGCACCACCGCCGCGCCGGCGACGGTCTATTGCAACTTCCGGTCCCATAAGGATCTCGGCAATCAGGCACCCAAAGTGTTCGCCGCATTGGACGCCGCGAAAGCGAAGCGGCTGGTGATCGACCTGCGCGACAATGGCGGGGGCAATTTCTGCGACGGGCTCGACGATCTCGTATTGCCGATCGCCAGGCGTCCGGCGATCAACCGAAATGGCGGCCTGTTCGTGTTGGTCGGCGCGCGCACCTTTTCCGCCGCGATGTCCAACGCCGCGCATTTCCGCGAACTCACCCACGCGATTCTGGTCGGCGCGCCGATCGGCGAGAAGCCCGACAGCTATCAGGAGATCGACGACCTGCCGTTGCCCTATACCGGCTGGACGGCACGCTATTCGACCCGGCTTTATCGCTTCTCCGATGGCGGCGAAAATCTCATCCGGCCCGATGTGACCGTCCCGGCGACGTGGCGCGATTATCGCGCGGGACGCGATCGCGTGCTCGCGACGGTGCTCGCCCTTCCGATGGACACCGCGCTGCGCGCCCGGCACGCGTTGCAACCGTCGAGGCGACCGGCGGGCGAGGAATATTGCAAGGCGGCCGGCTGATCGCGCTCGCGCATCGATCCGCAAGGAGCCGATAGCCGCGGAGATGGCGGAGGCGGACGCGACGCGGTAATGCCCCGGCGATGTGGACCGCCCCCCGCTGCCTGACGATCGCATTGCTTGCCATGTTCGTGGCCGGCTGCGCGACGATAAGCTCGGCGCCGGTCCGGGCTTATCACGACGCGGCCGGCGCCTGTCGCCGCGTCGGCGACTCACCGGGCGTCGACGGCACGCCCAGCTTCATCCGGATCGATCCGCAAGCCGCAGCGCGGATGGCGCAGATCGGGCTCGACCGCGCGGGCGTGTTCGCCCGGATGGCCGAGACGTCGATCCCCGAGACCATCGGCTGTTGGGCGATGCCGACGGGGAATTTCGATAGCCAGCTCGTCTCCGTCGGCATGGCGCAGTGGAATTTCGGGACGGGCAGCCTGCAGCCATTGCTGATCCGCTGGCGGGACGGCTTCGCGTCGCGGCGCGATTTCCGCCGCGCGCTGGCCGTGCTGGCCCCGACCTATGGCGCGCTGCTCTTCTCGAAGGCGTGTCTGGCGGTGCCGGTCGCCGACGCCTGCCGCGCGGGCATACTCGCCGCCGAGGATCCCGCCGGTCACCTCAACGCCGCGTTCGCCGCCGAGCTGACCGCGATCTTCGAGAGCGACGCGATGCTCCAGGTGCAGACCGATCGCTATCTCGATCTGCTCGATGCGGTGCGCGGCGATCTGCTTCGGGTATTCCCGAACGGCCCGATCACACCGCGCAAGGTGACATGGGCGATCGACACGCGGGTCCAACAAGGCGGGCTGCCCGCCGACGAGGACATTGCGCGCCTTCGCGCCAAGCTAGCGGCCATGCCCGAGGCGGAGCGTTGGCCGCGGCTCCAGGCGATCGTCGACTGGTACGGCGCGCTTGCCCGTACGATCGACGAGGACGGCATCTCGCGCGACGCGCGGTGGAACGTTGCCGCGTGGACCTGCCTCATCGACACCCGCGCGGTCGATCCCGAGCAATATGAGCTGCTCCACCTCACCTTCCTCAGAAGCCGAACCGCGATCGGCAATAGCGGGCGCTGGCAGGCACTGACCTTCGAGCGCCGCGCGAAGATCATCCTCAGCGTCGGCAGCGTCAGCGGGGTACGAGGCGGCGACTGTCGGGTGCCGATCTGAGGCGACGCATCGCGGCGCGGCGAGGTTCGTCTCCGGCACATCAGATGGCGGATGACGAAGAAGCCCCCGACTTGGACCGAGATCGCCTTGATCCGGCCAAGCGACATTGTCGGCCCGCTGCTCGAAATGGCGCCGCGCGCACGCCGTCGCGAAAACCGATGTAACCTTCCATGACGTGCTGGGCGAATTCGTTGCCGATCAGCGGCGCGAACGGCGACGCAAGCCGATCGTCACCCCGCACCCTGCCAACATCCGCGCCGGCTCGATCGACGTCGGATCGGCTCAGCCCGTCCATCCGTCATCTCCCATCGCGCGGGTTGGATCTGGGGTGGCCTAGGGCGGGCAAAACCCGCGCCGCCTCGGCGGATGCTCGCGGCGACCCGACAGGTCGCGTGCGCGGCACCTTCGCCAACTTCCGCCGCGCGTCAGCCCATCACGGTCTTCAGATTCATGAATTCATGCAGTCCGTACGGTCCCAATTCACGCCCGTAGCCCGAGCGTTTGATGCCGCCGAAGGGCGCCTCGGGACTTGAGGCGAGCACCATGTTGACCGCCGTCATGCCGGCCTCGATGTCGCGTTCGAAGCGTTCGCGTTCCGCCGAATCGTTGGTCCATACCGACGACCCCAATCCGAACGGTACGTCGTTGGCGATCGCGATCGCGGCATCAATATCGGCCGCTTTGAACACCATCGCGACGGGTCCGAACAATTCCTCCTGCGCGGCCGGGTCGTCGAGCGGTACATCGACCAGCACGCCGGCCGACATATAGGCGCCCTTCCCCGGCAGCGCCTCGCCGCCGAACAGCAGCTTGCCGCCGGCTTTCTCGATCATGTCGAGCTGATCGAGCACGGTCTGACGCTGCTCGTCGCTGGACAGCGGGCCCATGTCGGTCGCCGGATCCGTCGGATCGCCCGCCTTGACCGCTTTCATCGCGGCCGAGAATTTGTCGAGAAAGGCATCATAAATATCGGCGTGGACGATCATCCGCTTGCCGCAAATGCATGACTGGCCCGTGTTCTGAATCCGCGCCGTGACCGCCGCCTTCACCGCCGTGTCGAGATCGGCGGAGGGCATGACGATGAACGGGTCCGACCCGCCAAGTTCCAGCACGACCTTCTTGAGCGCGCGGCCGGCGGCCTCCGCTACCTTCATCCCCGCGCCTTCGCTTCCCGTCAGCGTGACGGCGGCGATGCGGTCGTCGGCGATCAGTCCTGCGACCTTGTCTGACTTGATCGCGAGGTTTTGGAACAGCCCGGCAGGCGCGCCCGCCGCTGTGACCATCTCCTCGATCGCCGCCCCGCAGCCCTGTACACTGGAGGCATGCTTGAGCAGGCCGACATTGCCGGCCATGATCGTCGGCGCGAGGAAACGGACGACCTGCCAATAAGGGAAGTTCCACGGCATCACCGCCAGCACCGCGCCGATCGGCAGCCAGCGCGCGGCCGCCTTTCCGGTGGCAAGCGGAATTTCGCGCGAAGCAAGCATGGCGGGACCATGCTGTGCATAGTGGCGAAACCCGCCCGCGCATTTTTCAACCTCGGCGATCGCCGATTTGAGCGTCTTGCCCATCTCGCGCGTCGCAATCTCCGCAAGCCGGTGCTTGTTCGCCTCGAACTGCTCGGCAATCTTCTCCAGCAATGCGGCGCGCGCGCCGTAATCGGTGGTGCGCCAGGCACGATAGGCAGCCTGCGCGCGCTCGACTTTCGCCTCGACCTCGGCGGCGGTCAGCTCGACGAACGACTCGCCCGCTTCGCCGGTCGCGGGGTTGATGCTGGTGAACATGGGCTTCCTTCTTGGCTGGCGAGGATGGCTGAACGTCGCAAGTCCGCGCGATATCCCCTCGCGTCAAGCCCCGCCAACGGTTGCACCCGTGACTTCAGGTCAACTTCGCCAACTGAAAGGCAACAAGGATTTCGCCTGCCGTGGCCATCATCGCACAACCGACCACGGCGCCAATTTGGCAGCAGGTCCGCGGTTGACCCTGCTTGCTCGACTGCCGCATAGCAGCGGCATGGATATGCCTGCCGCTGACCTTTCGTTCGAAGCCGCATTGAAGGAGCTGGAGGCGATTGTCGCCCGGCTCGAAAGCGGCGATGCGCCGCTACAAGACGCGATCGATCTGTACGAGCACGGCAGTCGTCTGCGCCAGCTGTGCGCGGAGCGGCTCGATTCAGCGCAAGCGCGGATCGAAGCGATCCGGCTCGACGGTGAAGGGCGCCCGCAAGGGACGCAGCCCTTTGCGGCCAACTGAACCGATGAGCGCGGCTTCGCTGTCACTCGCGGACGCGCTGGACGACGTCGGAGCGGACATCGACCGCCGTTTCGATCGGCTGTTGGCTGTTCCCGACGATCCGCGCGCCGACCTTTACCGTGCGATGCGCCATGCCGCCATTGGTGGTGGCAAACGGTTGCGCCCGCTGCTTGTCGTCGCGACGGCGCGGCTGCTCGGCGTTGACCGCGAGTGTGCCGGCCGCGCGGCGCTCGCGCTCGAATGCATCCACGTCTATTCGTTGATCCACGACGATCTGCCGGCGATGGACGATGACGACACACGTCGCGGCAAGCCAACGGTCCACAGGGCCTTCTCCGAGGCGACAGCGGTCTTGGCCGGCGATTGCCTTCATGCGCTGGCATTCGAGGTGCTGGCGGATCCCGCGACGCATCCAGACCCCTTCGTTCGCGCCGAGCTGGTGCTCGATCTAGCGCGCGCCGCGGGGCCGGCCGGAATGGCCGGCGGCCAGATGATGGACCTCGAGGCGGAGAATGCGAGCTTCGACCTGCCTACCGTCACGCGGCTGCAGGCGATGAAGACCGGCGCGCTGATCGCCGCGTCGGTCGAGGCCGGCGCGATTCTGGGCCGGGTGCCGGTCGAAGGACGCACGGGTTTACGCGGCTATGCCCGGGACGTCGGCCTGGCGTTTCAGATCGCGGACGATATCCTCGATGTCGAGGGCGACGAGGAACTGGCGGGCAAAAGGCTGCGCAAGGATGAGCAGGCGGGCAAGGAGACCTTCTTGTCCCTCCTCGGCTTGCCGCGGGCACGAGAGCAGGCGGCGATGCTTGTGGGACAGGCGATCGAACATCTGAAGAGCTATGGTTCGGAGGCAGACCTGCTGCGCGACATTGCGCGGTTCGTGCTGGACCGCGACCGGTAAGGAGCAGGCATGACCTTACGCACGGGCGTCTATCCCGGAACCTTTGATCCGATCACGCTCGGGCACATGGACATCATCCGGCGCGGCGCAAAGCTGGTCGATCGGCTGGTGATCGGCGTGACGACCAATCCGAGCAAGTCGCCGATGTTTTCGGTCGAGGAGCGGATCGCGATGGTCGAGCGTGAGATGGCGGACATCGGGGGCGATATTCGCGTCGTGAGCTTCGATTCGCTGCTGATGGATTTCGCCGAGAGCCAGAGCGCGAAGGTCATCCTGCGCGGCCTGCGCGCAGTAGCCGATTTCGAATATGAATATCAGATGGCGGGGATGAATCAGCAGATCAATCCTCGGGTCGAGACGGTGTTTCTTATGGCCGACGTCTCGCTGCAGCCGATCGCTAGCCGGCTGGTCAAGGAGATCGCACTGTACGGAGGTCCGATCGACCGCTTCGTTCCGCCGCGCGTCGCCGCCGATGTCGCCGCGCGCGTCGCGGTGCTGGGGCGCAAGGGAGGTTGATGGCGGAACGCCACGTTCACGTTGGCGCAAAGCGCGATTTGCTCTAAGCGGCCTGCCACACCCAGAAAATCCTGCGGGGACATGATGCGCCTGATTGCCAGCCTGATCGCTTTTGCTTGTGCGCTTGTCGCCGTGCCCTCTACCGCCGGTGCCAAGCACGACAAGCGCGACGTCGCGCCTACACCGAGCGCGGTGCCGATTCCGTCGATCAGCGATCCTGAAAACCTGCTCTATCTAGATCTCGATACCGGCGGGCGCGTGACGATCTGGCTCCGGCCCGACATGGCGCCCAAGATGGTGGAGCGCATCAAGACACTGGCACGCCAGCATTTCTACGATGGCCTCGCCTTCCACCGCGTGATCGACGGCTTCATGGCGCAGGGCGGCGATCCCAGTGGGGACGGCACGGGCGGATCCAAGCTGCCCAACGTGCCCGCCGAGTTCAACTCGCTGCCGCACGTGCGCGGTGCGGTGTCGGCGGCACGCGCCGAGGATAACGACAGCGCCAACAGCCAGTTTTTCATCGTATTCCTGCCGCGTCTCGCGCTTGACCGCAAATATACGGTGTTCGGGCGGGTGATCGACGGGATGCAGTATGTCGATGCGATCACCCGTGGCGAGCCGCCGGCCAATCCGTCGCACATGCTGCACGTCTGGGTCGCGGCCGATCATCCGCCGGCATATGTCGCGGCCCCGCCCCGTCCTGCCCCGACGCTGGCCTTGCCCCCGGCACCCTTACCCGGCGCAGCGCCGACGCTCGCCAAACCACAGCTCGCCAAGCCGGCAGCAAAGGCGGCTCCAGCGAAAAAGCCGGCAGCAAAGGCCCTATCGGCCGATAAGTAAGGCGTACGATGCGGGTCGATCGCTTCGATTTCGATCTGCCGTCCGACCGGATCGCGCTGCGTCCCGCTACGCCGCGCGACTCGGCGCGCATGCTGGTGCTCGATGGCACGGCGACACGCGATCTTCACGTCGGTGACTTGCCCACCCAACTACGCTGCGGCGATCTGCTCGTATTCAACGACACCCGGGTGATCCCGGCCCAACTCGAAGGCAGACGAGGCGGCGCAAGCATCGGTGCGACCCTGCACAAGCGCGAAGGTCCGCGACGCTGGCGCGCTTTCATCCGCAACGCCAAGCGGTTGCGCGACGGCGAGACGGTCGATTTCGGATCGGACGTGTCGGCCATCGCGAGCGACCGCGCCGACGACGGTAGCTTCGCGCTCGACTTTGCCGGCGACGAACCCGTCGAACTGCTGCTCGAACGCGCGGGCAGAATGCCGCTACCCCCCTACATCGCTGCAAAACGGCCGACCGACGCGCGCGACGCAACCGATTACCAGACGATGTTCGCGGCGGAAAAAGGCGCGGTCGCCGCTCCTACCGCGGCATTGCACTTCACGCCCGCGCTAATGGCGTCGCTGAGCGCGGCAGGCATCGATCATGCGACGCTGACGCTCCACGTCGGCGCTGGGACTTTCTTGCCGGTCAAGGTCGAGGACACCAGCGACCACAGGATGCATGCCGAATGGGGCCGTATCGACGCCGCGACCGCCGATCGCTTGAACGCGACGCGTGCGCGCGGCGGACGCGTGGTAGCGGTCGGCACCACAAGCCTGCGATTGATCGAAAGCGCTTGTCGCGACGACGGCATGGCATGTCCCTTCGAGGGTGACACCGCGATTTTCATCACGCCGGGCTATCGCTTCAAGGGCGTCGATGGATTGATGACCAACTTCCATCTGCCGCGCTCCACGCTCTTCATGCTGGTGTCGGCGATGATGGGATTGGACCGAATGCAGGCGGCATATATCCACGCAGTTGCGGAACGATACCGATTTTACAGCTATGGAGACGCCTCCTTACTGCTGCC
>JBDSKT010000292.1:0-19164 GCA_039916765.1 Sphingomonas sp. | reverse complement strand
AACAGCGCCTCGACCCGACCCAGTTCATCCGCATACATCGATCGCACATCGTTCGGCGCGATCGTGTCGAGCGTCTGGCGCATGACGGTCTCGGCGCGTGGACCGTTCACCTCGCCGACGGGACCGCGCTACGCATCGGCAGGAATCACTTGGCCGCTGTCAGGGGAATCACCGCGCAACGTTGACGGCCACATCGATCCGCGAGCCGCTTCGCGCAGGCGTGCCGTGAACGGCGGATAATTGCGACTCTTCCATGACGCTCGTCGAAGCGACCGAGCCGTCGGTCGATCATCTGTCGTACCTGGTTCAGATCGCATATGCTGATGCCACTCACGCTTATTCGCAGGTGAACCAATGCTGATTACCTTGACGTCCTTGCTCCTGGCCGCCGCCTCGGCGCCCGCCGGTGTCGTCCCTCCCGTCGAACCACGAACCGAAGCTGCGGTCGTCGCCGCCGACAAGGCCTGGGGCACCGCGGAGGAGCGCGGCGACGGCGCGTATGTCGATTGGCTGTTGATGCCGGGCTATGTCTCGATCGGACATGACGGCAAGGTTCACACCAAGGCGGCGATCGTCACCAATGCCAATTCGCGTAAGGGGCAAAATCCCGCCGAGATGGCCGCCAAGACGGCCGCATGGCGCACCGCTCACCCCTATCGCACGGAGGTAAAGCTATTCGGCGACACCGCGGTCGTGTCGTTCCTCTCGACCAAGCCCGATAGTGGCGAACCGGTCAATTCGTCCGACATCTTCGTCTATCACGACCGCCATTGGCATCCGATCTACTCCCAGCATTCCGACGCGGGCAGCTGATACGCGGAGCGACCTCGCAGGCCACAACCGAACGAAAAAGCCCGTCAACTCAACGAGTTGACGGGCTTTTAATGGTGGGCGTGGCAAGGATTGAACTTGCGACCCCTGCGATGTCAACACAGTGCTCTACCACTGAGCTACACGCCCACGAGGGAGCGGCGTCTAGCCGGGGTTTACCCGGCACGCAAGCTACAACCCGCTAACGTTTTCGCGTTCGAACAAGCGGTCGACCTCCAGCACCAGATCGCGCAGGTGGAAGGGCTTGGACAGGATGCGCGCTTGCGGCATCTGCTTGCCCGCCTTCAACGTGACCGCCGCGAAACCGGTGATGAACATGACGCGCAGATCGGGCACCATGTCGCCGGCGCGTTGCGCAAGCTCGATGCCGTCCATCTCGGGCATGACGATATCGGTCAGCAACAGGTCGAACCGCTCGGTCTCGAGCAACGGGATCGCCGCCGTACCCCGATCCACCGCCGTGACGGCATAACCGGACCGCTCGAGCGCGCGCGTGAGATATTCGCGCATAACCCGATCGTCTTCGGCCAGCAAAATCCTGATCATCAATCGTCCCGCACAAAACTCCGCGATCTTGATAGCCCAAAGCCTTTAAGAATTTCCAGCCCGCAAGCGTGATTGCTCGGCGGTCCGACGCACGCTAGCCTAACCGGAAATGGCCCATGCCGCTTTGCCCTTCGACATTTTCGGCGATGCAGCGCCGCGCAGCCCGATTATCCTGTCGGTGCCGCATGCCGGGCGCGATTACCCGCTCGCGCTACGCGCCGCCTTGCGCGTGCCGGTCGGGGCGTTGCTACCGCTTGAGGATCGTCACGTCGATATGCTCGCGCTGGCCGCACGCGGGCACGAAACGGTTATCGTTCAGCGGCTGGCCCGCGCCTGGATAGATTTGAACCGGGCGGAACATGAGCGCGACCCCGTGATCGACGAAGGCGCCCAGCGGCAGGCCGCGCCGCATGCCTCCGCCAAGGTACGCGGTGGCCTGGGACTGGTGCCGCGACGCGTGCCGGGCTGCGGCGAAATCTGGCGGCGGCCGCTCGACGGGATGGATGTCTCGACGCGGATCGAGCGCGACTACCGCCCCTATCACGGCGCGGTCGCGCGACTGCTGTCGATGGCGCGCGCGCGTTATGGCTGTGCCATCCTGCTCGATCTTCATTCCATGCCGCCGCTTGGCGCCAAGGAGCCGCGGATCGTGCTCGGTGACCGATTTGGGCGCAGCGCGGGCGGACGGTTCGTTCGCTTGCTGGAAGATGTCTGTGTCGCGCACGGCGCACGTGTCGCGCTTAACGCGCCTTATGCCGGTGGTCACATCCTCGATCGCCACGCGTGTCCGGCAGGGAACATCCACGCCATTCAGGTGGAATTCGATCGGTCGCTCTATCTCGATCCGGCGCTGGACGGACCGGGCGACGGATTCGGACCGGCGGTGCGGATGTTGCGCGCCATGATCGATGCGCTGGCCGACGAAGCGAGCGCCTTGCCCGAAGTAATCGCCGCCGAATAAAAAAACCACCGCGTGCAAGCACGCGGTGGCCAAGGTTCAGGGAGGAGACACACCCGAAGGTATGTCGCGCGACCCCGCGAAAGGGGGGACACGAAGCCGCGTGAAACCTATATAGGCAACCCGCATGCAGGCTTCAACCCCCAGAGAATTGTCCCTAGGAACAGCTGCTTACGAGCCTTCCCGGCGTACGGATCAGGCGTTTAGCTGCGGCTGGGGAACCCGGCCGAGTTGCATCTGCCGGTTGAAGATGTCGGGCAGCATCGCCAGCGAGAACAAGTGTGCGTAGATAAGCGGCAACATGCCTGATTTGTGGATCTTGCGCAGTTGGTCACCGCGCAGTTCGGTGAGCTTTTCCTCATTGATCATCTGGAAGCCACGATAAATGAACGGCTGGTCATAGCCCTCGGCCTGGATCGTCACTTCGCCTTCCATCAGCAGGTCCAGCTCACGGAGTTCCTGCATAAAGGCATTGGTGCGCGCGCCGGCCTGTTCGAAATTCTCGTTGAAGGCGAGGATATTCTTGACGATCTCGCTAGGCTGCCCGTCGGCGAACAGCGGCTCGCCCTCGTCGAACGCGCCGAGCGTGTCGGTCGTCGGATCGAAGCAAAGCGACAATTCCTCGGCATCGGGACGCAACCTGGCGAGCATGAACGGGTAACGCCGGACATAGGCCGGGACGTACACGCCGGGATCGCTCAACTTGCCGTCTTCGCCGACGAAGACGTTCACGCCTTCGTTCAGGCCCATCAGTGCGATCGGCACCGCGTCGTCGCCCGCCGTGAAGACGATCGGCAAACGGCGCTGGATCGAGACGAATTCGTCGGTTGCGATGGGGATCGCATGCTGCCCCACGAAAAAGGGTGCGTTGTCCACCTGGCGAAGCTTGAAATTGGCGTGCGCTTCGCTCGAAAGCGGTTCGAGCGCGTTATAGAATAACGGAAGCGTGGCGGACGGCGGCGCACTGGCCATGGAAACTCTCCAAAAAGGAAAAGAGCGGCGCATCAGCGCCAGTTGGCGGAGCCTCTATGGTGCCTCGCCCGGTTTCGCAAGAGCGACCAGCTTTCCCGGGTTGAACAGTCCGCGCGGATCCAGCGCATGTTTGATCCCGCGGAGCGCCGCGAGCCGGGCGGGCGACGACAGCCGTTCGAGTTCCGCAAGCTTCATCTGGCCGATGCCATGCTCGGCGGAAATCGATCCGCCGGCGGCGGCCACCAGGTCATGGACGAATCGGGTCGCGACCGGCGCCTCGTCGCGGTACCATGCGGCGGGGTCGGCCCCAGCCTGCGCCCTGACATGGAAATGAACGTTGCCGTCGCCAAGGTGACCGAACGCCGTCGCATGCGTGCCGGGAAAGCGGGCTTCGCATGCCGCCGCCGCATCGACCATGAACCGCGGCATGTTCTCGACCGCGACCGACACGTCGTGCTGGACCGCGGGGCCGCTCGCGCGCTCGGCTTCGGACAGCGAATCGCGGATTCGCCAGAATGCCTCGGCCTGCGCTTCGCTCGCCGAGATCACTGCGTCGGTTGCCATGCCATCCGCCAGCGCGGGCGCCAGGAGCCGTTCGAGCAGCATCCATGGTGTTTCGTCACCACCCCCGGCCCCGTCCTTGTAACCTTGGGCGGTCGCCTCGATCAGCACATGCCACGGGTAAAGATCAGGTAGCGGCGAGCGCGTGCCCGGGATGTGCGCGAGCACCAAATCCAGCGAATCGCCGGGAATGATCTCAAAGCTTTCGATTCGCTGGGTTGCTGCTTCCAGTCGGCGCAGCAGGGCAAGCGCCGTCTCGGGCGCGTCCACCGCGATCCAGGCCACGGCCCGCGCGGTGATCGCCGGGACCAGACGTAGCGTGACGGCCGTGATGACGCCGAGTGTGCCCTCGGCTCCGACCAATAGCTGCGTCAGGTCATAGCCGCGATTATCCTTCTTGAGCGCGACGAGCCCGTCATGCACCTGACCACCCGGCAGCACCGCCTCGATTCCCGCGACCAGCGCGCGCATCGGGCCGAACCGCAGCACCTGCGTACCGCCGGCGTTGGTCGATGTCAGACCGCCGATCGTCGCGCTGCCCCGCGCGCCGAGCGTCAGCGGAAAACGCATGCCGTGCGCCAGTGCGGCTTCGTGCAGATCGGCGAGAATCACGCCCGCCTCGGCCACGGCGAGCCCCGCCGCCGCGTCGATCGACCGGATGCGGTTCATCCGCCGCAGCGACAGGATCAGCGCCGATCCGTCAGCGGGCGGCGTCGCCCCGCCGACCATCGACGTGTTACCGCCCTGCGGAACGAGCGGCACGCCAGCTTCGCCCGCAAGCCTGACCGCCACGGCGACGCCGGCGGTATCGTGCGGAGCGATGATCGCGGGCGCTTCACCGTGATAGCGTCCGCGCCAATCATCCAGCCACGGCGCGATCGCATCGGCATCGACGACAACCGCCTTTTCGCCCAGCTCGATACGCAGCCGCGTGATCAGATCGGATTGGGCCGGAGTCATTTCCGAAGCGCTATCATGGTCGGCAGCGCGCAGGCAATTCATCGACTGTTCAACCCCTAATCGGCTATCGCAGCATCCATCCATGTCGATTCTCCCCGCCCTTGCCCTGGTCACGCTCGCGCTCACGCCGGTCATCGCGGGCGAGCCCGCGCCGTTCGCTGGCGCCGACGTGACACAGCTGACCATCCGGCAGCGCATCATCATTCGAATCCCCAAGCTCGATGTTGCCGTCGCGCCGTCGTCCGATCCGCACCATTGGGTCGAGAAAAAGGGGCCGCAATGCGTGCCGATGGGCGAAATCGCCGGCGCGGACGTCACCGCCTCCGACCAGGTCGATCTGGTCAAGGTGGACGGTAGCCGCCTTCGCGCAAAATTCGACGAGGCATGTCCCTCGCTAGATTTCTACTCCGGCTTCTACCTGAAACGTACGCCCGACGGCATGGTCTGCGCCGGCCGGGACGCCTTTCGCTCGCGCTCGGGCGGATCGTGTCAGATCGCCACTTTTCGGGGTCTGCGCGAGCGGCGCTGGCTTGACAATCTGCCGTTGATCCGCAAGCGCTGAAGGCGCTCGCCGGCGATGTCGCTCGGCAGCCCCATTTTCCAGCCTATTTCCAGGACGCGCATGACTTTCGCCGATCTCGGCCTTTCCGACGAACTCATGCAGGCGGTAACCGAATCCGGTTACACCGAGCCGACGCCGATTCAGGCGAGCGCGATCCCCAGCGTGTTGATGATGCGCGACCTGGTGGCGATCGCCCAGACCGGCACCGGCAAGACCGCCGCTTTCGTGCTGCCGATGATCGATATCCTCGGCGAAGGCCGCAGCCGCGCGCGCATGCCGCGCAGCCTGATCCTCGAGCCGACGCGCGAACTCGCCGCGCAGGTGGCGGAGAATTTCGAGAAATACGGCAAGTATCACAAGCTATCGATGGCGCTGCTGATCGGCGGCGTGTCGATGGGCGACCAGCAGAAGGCGCTTGAAAAAGGCGTCGATGTGCTGATCGCGACTCCGGGGCGGCTGATGGACCTGTTCCAGCGCGGCAAGATCCTGCTCACCGGCTGCAGCATGCTCGTCATCGACGAGGCGGACCGGATGCTCGATATGGGGTTCATCCCCGATATCGAGGAAATCTGCACCAAGCTGCCCAAACAGCGTCAGACCTTGCTTTTTTCGGCGACGATGCCGCCGCCGATCAAGAAGCTGGCGGACAAGTTTCTCTCCAACCCGAAGACGATCGAGGTGGCGCGGCCAGCGACGGCCAACATCAATATCAAGCAATGGTTGGTGCCGGTGTCGGCGTCGAAGAAGCGCGAACGGCTCGATCAGTTGCTGCGCGCCGAGGACGTCAAGACGGCGATCATCTTCTCGAACCGCAAGACGACCGTACGCGACCTCAACAAGGCGCTGCAACGACAGGGCTTCCGCTCGTCGGAAATCCACGGCGACATGGAGCAATCGCAGCGGATCGCCGAACTCGACCGGTTCAAGGCGGGCGAGGTCAATATCCTTGTCGCGTCCGACGTCGCGGCACGCGGGCTTGACATCAAGGGCGTCAGCCACGTGTTCAACTTCGATGCGCCATGGCATCCGGACGATTATGTCCACCGCATCGGGCGCACCGGCCGCGCTGGAGCGACGGGCGTGGCATTCACGCTGGCGACGCCCGACGACGCCGAGAACATTCAGAATATCGAGAAGCTGACCGGGCTGAAGATCGAGCGCTACGAAGGCGCCGAGATGCCTGAGGGCGAGGCGACAGCTCCTCGCGCGCGCGGACGTGGCGCACGATCCAAGGCTCCTACCCCCGCCCGGGCGCCGTCCCCGACAAAGGCAGATCCTGGCCCGCGCGAGGACCGCGCGCCGAGTGACAACCGTGCGCGAGCTGAGCGGCCGGCGCGGGAGCCACGCGACGAGCGTCAGCCGCGCGCGCCGCGACCGGAGCGCGAGCCTCGCGATAGCCGCCCGCCACGCGAAACCCGCCCGGCGCGTAACGAGCAACCACCTCGCAAGGCTGAGGATGACGGGCCCGACGATGGCTGGAACGGCCCGATGCCCGATTTCTTGATGGCGCGGCTCGCGGACTGAACCTCGCCGTGGCCGGCTTCATCGAGATCGTGCCCATGCAGGCGATTGCCAGCCCGTGCGTCAATGTCTGCGAGATCGACCGGCCGCTCGGCCAATGCCGTGGTTGTCGCCGTACGCTCGACGAAATCGCTCGCTGGACGCTGATGACCTCTGACGAACGCAACGCCGTCATGGCGGATCTGCCGGGAAGGCGCCGCTAGGCTCCGCCCGCCTCCTGCTTGGGCATCAGGGCATCGTCCATCTCCCGCGCCCGGATCGTCGCGGGGCGCGCCATGATCCGCGCGAGATAGGCGTCGAACGCAGCGCGTTTGGGCAGCGATCCGAATTGCACGCCCCATGCGACCTGCGACCCGACATAAACGTCCGCTGCCGTAAAAGTACCGCCGGCAATATAATCGTGCGCTGACACCGCCTTTTCCAGAACGTCGACCGCCATGTCGTAACTGCCATAGCCGAACATGCGCCCCTTTTCGGGCGCCGGATCGAAACCTGCGGCGTGATTGGTCACGGCCTGCTCGACCGGACCGGCAGCGAAGAACAGCCAGCGATAATAATCACCGCGCTCCGCCATCTTCGGCGCCAGCCCTGCGTCCGGAAACGCATCCGCCAGATAGGCGCAGATCGCCGCGCACTCCGTAACGATCTTGCCGTTGTAGACGATCGCAGGGACCTTTCCCATCGGGTTGATCGACAGATATGGCTCGGCCTTCATCGTCGAGGCATAGTCGAGCACCACCGTCTCATACGGTGCGCCGACCTCCTCGAGCATCCAGCGGGCGATCCGCCCCCGCGACATCGGGTTGGTGTAGAATATCAGATCGCTTGCCATGACGCCTCCGACTCATTTTGCGCGAACATAAGTGGAACACGGCATCGTTACCGTGTCAAGTCGAGCGATACCACCACACGCCGCCGCTCGTTTCGCGGACAGCCCGTCGCTCGACCACCAGCCGCCGCAGATGGGCGACAGCCTCGCCGGTCGCCATGCCGAGCATGTCCGGGCCGATCGCGCGGCGGAACAGTCGCCCGAAACAATCGACCGCGCGGCGTGGTTCGGCCAGGAATGCTTCCAGTTCGTCGAGCCGCTCGCGATGTTCGCGGTCCATCGCGTCGAGCCTTGCGTGCAGGCCGAAGAACGGATCGCCGTGACCGGGAAGGACCAGCACGTCGTCGGGCACCTCGCGCCTCAATTTGGCAATCGAATCGAACCATTCGCCCAGCGGATCCCCCTCGGGCTCGGTAACGCCAAGCGAGACGTTGGGGCTGATCCGCGGCAATACCTGATCGCCGGAAACGAACACGCCCTTCTCCGCGTCGAGCAGGCAGGCATGTTCCGGGCTGTGACCCGATCCGACGATCACCCGCCAATCGACCGCGCCGAGACGGAGCACGTCGCCATCCTTGATCCGCCGATAGCTGAGCGAAAGCGGCGTTACGATATGGCGGAACCCTGCCCAGCCTCGCTCGGCGGCATGCGCGATCTGCTCCCCGCTCCATCCAGCGCCGACGCGGAATGCCGTCACCTCGTCGGGCACCGCATCGCGCGCATCGGCCACGAGCATCTGCGCGGTCAACCATTCGCCGCGCGTCATCTCCAGCGGGCAATCGTGGAAATCGCACATCCACCCGGCGAGCCCGATATGGTCGGGATGGAAATGCGTGCCGATCAAGCGGGTTACCGTAACGCCGGCCAGCGGGCCCCGGCTGATCCCCTTCCACGCGGCGCGTGCATCGGGCAGGTTCATGCCGGTATCGACCAGGGCGACGCCGCCATCGCCGTCGTCGAGCAGCCAGCAATTCACATGCTTGAGCGGACCCGGCACGACCAGCCGCACCCAGCGGATTCCCGGCGCGATCGCCATGACCTCACCCGGCGCGGGGTGGGCGCCGCCGAAGGGATAGGTAAGTCCCTTGTGACCGGTCGGGACGGTGCCTTCTGCGGAAGCGAGCGCGGTGGCAATATGAGCGGTAGCCATCGGCGGCGGTTAGCAACCGAGCCGCGCGATAGATAGCCCCGGGCCGAAACGGCCGTTCCGAACGATCAGTTCTTGAACAGATTTTCCGCCGTGCGCTCGACCGGCACTGGCTCGCCGTCCTCACCCACCGCCTCTGCATCGCGCGCCGCTTGCTCGCGCTGCGCACGCAATTCGACGATCAGCGCTTCACGGTCGCCCTCGAGCCGCGTGTCGACCGGCGCCTCGATCCCCGCCGCCTTGGCCGCCTTGGCGACCGCTGCATCGAGTTCGCGCTGCGTGGTGAGGCCGAGCGTCACCGGGTCCTTCGGCGTGATGTTGGCGATGTTCCAGTGGCTGCGGTCGCGGATCGCCGCGATCGTCGTGCGCGTCGTGCCGATCAAATTGCCGATCGCGCCGTCGGTGATTTCGGGATGGTTGCGGATGATCCACGAAATGCCGTCCGGCTTGTCCTGCCGCTTGGAAACCGGCGTGTAGCGTGGACCCTTGGTGCGGCGGACCTGGTCGGGACCCTTCAGCATCTGCAGTGTATAGTCGGGGTCGGCCTGACCCTTGTCGATCTCCGCCTGCGTGAGCTCGTGCGCGCGGATCGGGTCGCGCCCGGTCAGCTTGGTCGCCGCGGTATCGTCGGCGATCGCCTGGATCTCCAGGATGTGCAGCCCGCAAAACTCGGCGATCTGCTCGAAGCTGAGCGCGGTGTTATCGACCAGCCACGAAGCGGTCGCATGGGGCATGAGCGGCTGGGCCACGACGAATTCTCCACAAACAATAAGGGCCGCCCCTCGCGGAGCGGCCGTGTCACGATCCGCGACTTAGTGCGTGGGCGGGCGGAGGGCAAGCGCGTTGGCCTCAGGCAGCGAGCGCCCCGTCGACGAACGGGTCGATCACGGGCGCGAGCGCGGCGAGGAACTGGCGGGCGCTCGCCGCCCAGGTGAAGCGCGCGCCATGCGCCGCGCAGGCGCCGCGGTTCCGCGTGAGGGCAGCTGCGATCGCAACATCGAGATCGTGATCCATCGCGCCCGCCGCCTGCGTCAATATATCGACCGGCCCGACCACCGGATAGGCCGCGACCGGCGTGCCGCAGGCCAGTGCCTCGATCATCACCAGCCCGAACGTGTCGGTACGGCTGGGAAAGACCAGCACGTCGGCGGCGGCGTAGGCCGCGGCGAGATCGGCACCAAAGCGAGGACCGAGAAAACGCGCATCCGCAAAGCGTGTCGCGAGCGCCGCCCGCGCCGGCCCGTCGCCGACCACGACCTTCGTCCCGGGATGCCGGCCGGCGAGAAACGCCTCGACATTCTTCTCGATCGCGACGCGGCCGACATAGAGCAAAATTGGCCCCGGCAGGGCGCTGATCGCAGGATCGCGGAGCGCGGCGGGATGGAACAGGGTAAGATCGACTCCCCTGCCCCAATGGCGGACTTGCAGCAGGCCGTGCGCGTGGAGCGTCGCGGCGACCGACGGGGTGGAGGCGAGGATCGCCTGGGCCGGCCCATGGAACCAGCGGATGTAGCGCCATACCCATTCCGGGTTCACCCCCGTCCGCGCCGCGACGTAATCGGGGAACTGGGTATGATAAGCGGTGGTGAAGGGAAAATCGCGCGTCAGGCACCAGCGCCGCGCCGCCAGGCATACCGGCCCTTCGGTCGCGAGATGGATCGCCTGTGCGTCGAACGCCTCGAGCATCCGCCCGATCACGCCCAGCCCGGCAAAGGCGAGCCGGATTTCGGGATAGGTCGGGCACGGCATCGAAGGGAACAGGTCGGGCGAGATGACCAGCACCTCATGCCCCATGCGAAGCAGCTCGTTGCGCGTCGCCTGCAGCGTGCGCACCACGCCGTTTACCTGCGGGCTCCATGCGTCGGTGACGATCGCGATCCGCATCGCCGTCACGCCGCCAGCGCGGTGACTGCGGCATCCTTTGCCCGCCCGGCGATCTCGTCGGCCCAATGCAGCACTTCCATCCGGCCATCCAGATGTTCGACCAGCGCGGTGCATCCCTCGACCCAATCGCCGTCGTTGTAATAGGCGACCCCGCCGATCTCACGCATCTCGGCGGTGTGGATGTGGCCGCACACTACGCCGTCCACCCCGCGGATACCGGCGGCATGCGCGACGATCTCCTCGAAGCGCGAGATGAACGCGACCGATTTCTTGACCTTGGCCTTGGCATGCTTGCTGAGCGACCAATACGGCAAATCGAACGCGCGGCGGAACGCGTTGAGCCAGCGGTTCAGCACCATCAGCGCGGTGTAGGCGGCGTCGCCGAGATGCGCGAGCCAGCGGTGCGCCATCGTGATCGCGTCGAATTCGTCGCCATGCAGCACGAGCAGGCGGCGACCGTCGGCGGTTTCGTGGATGGCCTTGCGCCGAATCTCGATCCCGCCGAAATCCAGACCCGAAAACTGCCGGAACACCTCGTCGTGATTGCCGGGAATATAGACGACCCGCGTGCCGCGCTTGGCGCGTTTCAGAAGCCGCCAGACGACATCGTTATGCGCGGCGGGCCAGAAGAACCGCTTCTTCAGCCGCCAGCCGTCGATCATGTCGCCGACGAGGTACATCGTCGCGCTGTCCACATGGTCGAGAAAGTCGATCAGCATCGCCGCGTTGCAGCCGCGCGTGCCGAGATGGACATCGGAAATCCAGATCGTTCGGTAACGCCGCCGCTCGGTGATGCGTTCGGGTATCGCCGGGCGCGACTGGGCGAACTCGGCCAGATCCGCGATCGTCGCAGGCAGCGCGACCTTGCTCGATACGTTCATCGCTCGATCTCCCGAGGCACCCGCCTCGGGAGATCGCTATGGCGGACAATTGTGACAGCGCGATTCCGTCAGCGTGACGGTCAGGTTACAGTCGCATCGATATGCCCCGGCTGCGCGGCGACACGCGCCAGCCAGTCTTGCACCGCGGGATAGGACGACAGGTCATATCGCCCTTCCCCCGCCGTTTGCGTGTATGGGTACAACACGATGTCCGCCAGCGTCAGCCGGTCCGCGACGAAGAACCGCCGGTCGCCGAGATGCCGGTCCATCAGCGCCAGCGCCGCCTCCCCCGCCGACCGCTTGCCGGGCAGCATCGCGCGCTGTGCATCGGTCCAGTTCTCCTCGCCGAGCCACCCGTACCAGAAGCGAAGCGTCGCGACATTCGGCTCGTGGGTATATTGTTCCCAGAACATCCAACGCAGCACATCCGCCTGATCGAAGCGATCTGTCGGGATCAGCGCCGAGCGTTCAGCCACATACCAGCAGGCCGCATTGCTCTCCGGCAGAAAACGGTCGCCCGCCTGGAGCACCGGAATACGCCCGTTGGCGTTGACCGTGGAGAGGAAAGCTGGCGTCCGCGTTTCGCCCTTCATGATATCATATTCGCGCCGCTCGATCGTGAGCCCGGCATGAGCTGCGGTAAGGCGGATCTTGTAGCAATTGCCCGACGCGGCATATTCGTGGAGGATCAGATCGGGCATGGCGCGCTCCCTTGGATGCCTTGGTGATGGCGACGCCGCCAACGATGTCAGACAAGATTGCAGGTCCAGCCCCTCGTCCGGTTAGCGCGTTTCAGCCCACCGTCAGCACGATTTTTCCCACATGGTCGCCCGCCTCCATCCGCTCGTGCGCGGCTGCCGCGTCCGCAAGCGGGAAGGTACGATCGATCACCGGCCGCAATGCGCCGGCTTCGACATGCGGCCACACATTGTGGTGCAGCTCATCCGCGACCAAGCTCTTGAACGCGGCGTCGCGCGGGCGAAGCGTCGATCCGGTCAGCGTCAGCCGCCGTCGCATCACCTCGAAGATCGGGATCGTCGCCATCATGCCCCCCTGCACCGCGATCGAAACGTGGCGGCCGTCGTCGGCGAGGCATTGCAGGTTGCGCGGCACATAATCCCCGCCGACCATGTCGAGAACGACCGCGCATCCAGCGCCGCCGGTGATCGCCTTTACCTCCGCGACGAAATCCTGCGTCTTGTAATTGATAGCGTGGTCCGCCCCGAGCGCTTTTGCGGCCGCGCATTTTGCGTCCGATCCCGCCGTCACGATGATCGTCAGCCCGAAGATGTTGGCGAGCGCGATGGCCATCGTGCCGATGCCCGAGGTGCCGCCGTGCACCAGCACGGTATCGCCCTCGACCGCATAGCCGCGCTCGAACAGATTGGTCCACACGGTGAACAGCGTCTCGGGGATCGCCGCCGCCTCGACCATCGACATGCCGCGCGGCACCGGCAGGCACTGGCCGACGGGCGCGACGGAATATTCGGCATAACCGCCCCCGGCGAGCAGCGCGCAGACCGGCTGGCCGAGCATTTCCGGCGCGACGTTGGCGCCTGCCGCGACGATCTGTCCCGCCACCTCCAGCCCCGGGATAGACGGCGCCCCCGCCGGCGGCGAATATCCGCCCTTGCGCTGGAGCACGTCCGGCCGGTTGACGCCCGCCGCCGCGACGCGGATCAGGATCTCGTCCGCCCCCGGCGCTGGCACTGCCCGCTCGACCAGCTGCAGCACCTCCGGCCCGCCCGGCGCCGCGGGGTCGATCGCCTTCATCGTCCGTGGAATATCATCCATCGACCTGCCGCCCCGATAACCCGCGAAAATCTCGGCGCCTTATTGACTTCACCCCGTGGCGGGTCAACGTTGCAAGTCATGGATGCGGACGAGGCCCTGTCGCGTAAGCCAAATCCGCTCGCCGATCTCGGCAAGCAGGATCTCGACCCGCTATCGGTCGCCGAACTCGACGAGCGTATCGCGACGCTCGCCGCTGAGATCGAACGCGTGAAAAGTCACAAGAACCGCGCCGTTAACCACCGCGCAATCGCGGACGAGCTATTCAAGCCCAGGGATACCGGGCGGTGAGCACAGACGCTCCGGCAATCTGGAAGAGCCGGAGCGTTTTTCAAGTGCTTGATGCAGACGGTCCGCCTTCCGACATACGAGGAAAGGGCCGTGCCTATCATCGCGGCCCGCATGGAGTAGATACGTAATGCCCTCTTTCGCCTCCGCGCTCGAGACCACGCTGCATAAGGCACTCGAAGCCGCCTCCTCGCGCCGCCACGAATATGCCACGCTCGAGCATCTGCTGCTGGCGCTGATCGACGACGAGCATGCGTCGAAGGTGATGGAAGCATGCGGCGTCGATACCGACGACCTCAAGACCATCGTCGCGCATTATCTCGACACCGAACTCGAGGCGCTGAAGGTCGATGCCGCGACCGATCCCTCTCCGACGAGTGGCTTCCAGCGCGTCGTCCAGCGCGCGATCCTCCACGTCCAGTCATCGGGCCGCGACGAGGTGACCGGCGCGAACGTGCTCGTCGCCTTGTTCAGCGAGCGCGAGAGCTATGCGGTGTATTTTCTGCAGCAGCAGGACATGAGCCGCCTCGATGCGGTCAGCTATATAAGCCACGGCGTCGGCAAGAGCGGAACGCCAGCCGAAGCCGCGACCCCCAAGGGCGTCGAGGAAAAGGAAGAGAAGAAGGGTGACGGCAAGGGCAAGAGCGAAAGCGCGCTGAAGCAGTTCACCGTCGATCTCAACGAGAAAGCGAAAGCCGGCAAGGTCGATCCGTTGATCGGCCGCATGGCCGAGGTCGATCGCACGATCCAGATCCTGTGCCGCCGGTCGAAGAACAACCCGCTCTATGTCGGCGATCCGGGTGTCGGTAAGACCGCGATCGCCGAGGGCCTCGCGCGCAAGATCATTGAGGGGGACGTGCCCGAAGTGTTGAAGCCGGCCGTGATTTATTCGCTCGACATGGGCGCTCTGCTCGCCGGCACGCGGTATCGCGGCGATTTCGAGGAGCGGCTGAAGGCGGTCGTCAACGAGCTCGAAAAGCTGCCCGACGCGATCCTGTTCATCGACGAGATCCATACGGTGATCGGCGCGGGGGCGACCAGCGGTGGGGCGATGGACGCCTCAAACTTGCTCAAACCGGCGCTTTCGGGCGGCACGATCCGCTGCATCGGATCGACCACATACAAGGAATTCCGCAACCATTTCGAGAAGGACCGCGCGCTGCTGCGGCGTTTCCAGAAGATCGACGTCAACGAACCGACGATCGAGGATACGGTCAAGATCCTCGCCGGATTGCGTTCGGCGTTCGAGGATCATCACAAGGTCAAGTACACCCCGGACGCGATCAAGTCCGCGGTCGAACTCAGCGCGCGTTACATCAACGACCGCAAGTTGCCCGACAAGGCGATCGACGTGATCGACGAGGTCGGCGCGATGCAGATGCTCGTGCCGCCGTCACGCCGCAAGAAGACCATCACCACGCGCGAGATCGAGGCGGTGATCGCCACGATGGCGCGCATCCCGCCGAAATCGGTCTCGGCCGACGATACAGCGGCACTCGCCACGCTCGAAACCGATCTCAAGCGAGTCGTGTTCGGGCAGAATGCGGCGATCGAGAAGCTCGCCTCGGCGATCAAGCTCAGCCGCGCCGGGCTGCGCGACCCTGAAAAGCCGATCGGCAATTACCTGTTCACCGGCCCCACGGGTGTCGGCAAGACCGAGGTCGCGCGGCAACTCGCATCGATCATGGGCATCCCGCTGCAACGCTTCGACATGTCCGAATATATGGAACGCCATTCGGTCTCGCGGCTGATCGGCGCGCCTCCCGGCTATGTCGGGTTCGATCAGGGCGGGCTTCTGACGGATGCGGTCGATCAGCAGCCGCACTGCGTGCTCCTCCTCGACGAGATCGAGAAGGCGCATCCGGACCTGTTCAATATCCTGCTCCAGGTCATGGATCATGGGCGGCTGACCGATCAGCACGGCAAGACGGTCGATTTCCGCAACGTCATCCTGATCATGACGACCAATGCGGGCGCCAGCGACATGGCGCGCGAAACGGTCGGCTTCGGCAATCTCACCCGCGAGGGCGAGGATGAGCAGGCGGTGCAGAAGATGTTCACGCCCGAATTCCGCAACCGTTTGGATGCGATCGTGCCGTTCGGCTATCTCCCCCCGGAAGTCGTCGCGCGGGTGGTGGACAAGTTCATCCTCCAACTCGAACTCCAGCTGGCGGACCGCAACGTCCACATCAACCTGGACGATGACAGCCGCAAGTGGTTGACCGACAAGGGCTATGACAAGCTCTACGGCGCGCGTCCGATGGGCCGCCTGATCCAGGAGAAGATCAAACAGCCGCTCGCCGAGGAATTGCTGTTCGGCAAGCTCGTCCACGGCGGTGAGGTGATCGTCAAGATGAAGGACGCGGCGCTGGCATTCGAAATCGTCCCCGCCCCACCCCGCAAGCCCAAGAAGAAGGGCGGCAAGCCGGAGAAGGTGGAGGCGAAATAGTATCTTTTCGAAACGTCTGGCCGACGTTGGTTAGAGGCCCCGCAGGAAGTCGGCCAGCGCGGCATCGAATCGCGCTGGCTGATCGACGAACACGGCATGCGCCGCGTCGTCGATCCGCGCGAAGCGCGCATGGGGTATGGCTTTGAGTTCAGCTTCCTGCCGATCCAGCTCGCCCGACGTCCCCGCCGCGACGATCAGCACGGGACATGTCATCTTGCCCAGCGCGGGCGTGCGATCGATCCCGAACATGTCTGCGACGAGCATTGCCAGCCCGGTCGACGGCGGCGTCTTCATCGCGGTCGCGACCAGCTGATCGATCGCCCCCGCCGGTTGCGGCCGGCCGATGATGGCGCCGAACATCCCGCGCAGATACGCCTCCTGATCGGACGTATAGATGGCGAAACGGGCGAACTGCGTCGCGGTGGCGGCGGGCCTCGCCGCTATCCCGGCCGCGCCGTCCGATACCGCCGCATCGACGAGTACGATCCCTGCAAGGTCGTCGGCGCCGTAACGCGTGACATAGGCGGCAACGTCCTGCGCGGCCTGCGACCAGCCGACGAGCACGGGACGACGCACCCTGAGCGCCGCCAGTAACGCGTGGAGGTCCTGCGCGCGCTGTTCGGGCGTATTGCCCGCACCGGCCTTGGTCGAATCGCCCTGCGAGCGCGGGTCTAGCGCGATCACACGCCGTGACGCGCTGAAGGTGGCGATCTGCTCGCGCCAAATGTCCGCGCCAGCGCTCCAGCCGGGTATCAACACTAGCGTCGGCGCGTCGCCTTTCCCTGCCTCGACGACCTTCAGGGTTACGTCTGGCGCGACAGGTACTTGGCGCACCGTGGCCGGCGGAGCGGCGGTGGCTGCGGCTGCGGCGGCCGACAGTAATATCGCTTTGGCAAAAAACATGACACACTCCATGCTTCGGGCCGGTTCATCGGCGAGCGGCGGGTCTGCCACGGCGATCCGCCGCTGTCCACGAAGGCGGGAAACCGATGGGCTACGGAGCGTCCGCCTCGTCGTGACCTTTGAAAGGACCGGGGCCGTCCGTTTACGAATGCTTCGCCACTTGGCGGCTAAGCCCGAGCCATGGCGTTGCGATCAATCCGGAGTTTGTTCGCGGTGCTGTTGTTCGCCGTGATGCTCTGCGCCAGGATCGCCCCCGCTCATGCAACACCGGCGGACAAGACGACGCTCGCGCTCTGCGTGTTGCGCGACGCGCCCGGGTTGACCGCCACCACGCTGTTCGCGGCGCCGGATCGGTTTGATTGCACCACGCCGCAATCGGCGTACGGCTCCGGCGATTACTGGCTGATGAGCCAGCCGCTGGCGATCGACGCTTCGGACGCGCGGTTCGTCGTCCGCACGCTGAGCGTATGGCAACGCGCGATGACGATGCACGTCCGGTTCGCCGACGGCACGACGTTTTCCCGGCGGATCGACGCCGTCGGCGCATCCCGACGTATCCAGCTCGGCGGCTTCGTCCAGCAACGTCTGCCGCATCGTCGTGCCCCCATCATCCGCGTGCTGTGGCACGTCGAAGGCAGCGTCAACCTGCGCGGCATCCTGCTGGGCACGTCGATCATGCAAGGCGGGGAAGCCGGCGACAGCAATGCCCGCATGGCCGCCATCTACGCCGGTTTTGCCGGGCTCGCATTGGCACTGCTGCTGTACAATCTCGCGCTGTGGCGCGCGCTTCGTTACGGCTTTCTCGGCTATTATTGTCTGATGACGCTGGGGCTGATCGGCTACGCTTTCACGTCATCCGGAACGTTCGGGCTGGTCTTCCCCGATATCGCCAATACCTTCCGCCTGCGTCTCAACTACCTCACGTTGGCGGTCGTCGGCGTGGCGACCCTGCAATTCATGCGCTATTTTTTCGAGGCGCGCGTGTTCGGCGTCTGGCTCCGCGTCACGACGCGGATCGTCTCGGCCGCCGTGTTGGGGTCCGCGATGCTCGTCATGGTCTTCGCGCCGCAAGGCATGCGGGTTTTCGACGCGATGTATTCGGTCAGTTTCGCAGCCCTGCTCGCGACGACGATCCCCGTGCTGTGGAGCGCATGGCGACGGCATAGCGACTATCTCGGGCTGTTCGCGCTGGCCTGGGGAATCCCCATTTCGGCCGCCTGTCTGCGCACGCTCTACAGCCTTGGTTTCGTATCCTACAATTTCTGGATCGATAACTCGACGTTGATATCCATGGCGCTCGAGGCGGTGTTGTCGAGCGTCGCCATCGCTTACCGAGTCCAGTTGCTCAGCCGCGAGCGCGATGCGGCGCGACAACAAGAGGTCGCGGCGCGAATGCTCGCCGATATGGATCCGCTGACGGGGCTGCTCAACCGTCGCGCGTTCCTGTCGCGCGCGATCGGGCGCGACGGCGAGCAAATCCTGCTCGTTGCGGACATCGACCATTTCAAGCGAGTCAACGACACGCTCGGCCATGACGGCGGGGACGAGGTGCTTCGGGTCTTCGCTCGCACGTTGCGCCAGTCCGTCCCCCCAGACGCGCTGGTCGCGCGTTTCGGCGGCGAGGAGTTCGCCATCGTCATGCCCGCGAGCCGGGGCGTGTCGGGCGACGACATTCTCGCCCGGCTCCGCACCGCCCGCATGCCCTTCGATCTCACCGTGACGGCGAGTATCGGCACCTGCCGTGGGCCGCTCATCACCGAATCCGACTGGAAGACGCTGTATCGCCGCGCCGACCGCGCCTTGTTCGAGGCCAAGCATGCGGGGCGCGACCGGGTTCGCGTGACCGGCGCCTTCCCGCACGCCGCCTAGCCCGCCGCCATCGCTTGCGGCGTGTCCGTCACAGGTCTACAGCGTGGCGCGTGGAGGGCGCGGATGCGCAACCGTCGGACAGGGCTGATCTTGGTCGGGGCGATCCTGCTCGCGCTCGCCGTGCGGCATCCGTCGGCGGATATCCGCATCCTGACGCATGACGTCGCCGACCCCGCGCCGCACCGCATTCAGGCCGCGCTCGATCTCGGGCT
>JBDSKT010000291.1:0-3857 GCA_039916765.1 Sphingomonas sp. | reverse complement strand
CCTTGTCGAGCCGATCCGGGATGATATCGATGCGAAAGTCGGTACGGTTGTTGGCGATCGCGACGCCCTTGCGATCGACGATCCAGCCGCGCCGCGGCGGCACCAACGTCATGTTCACCCGGTTGCTCTCGCTGAGCATGCTGTAATGCTGGTTCTCGGCGACGGCGATCCACGCCATCCGGCCAGCGAGCGTCAGCCCGATCGCCGCCTGACCCGCGCCGAGTAACAATGCCCGGCGCGAGAAGCTGTACGATTGCGCCTGCTCGGTCACCATCGGACGCATTGTGTTCATTCGCTGACGCGCTTCCGGTCGAACCAAAGACAGAGCCGCGCGGCAAGCGGGAAAAGCATCATCGAGACCATGATCTGCACCCATAGCACGGTATCGACGTGAGCGCCGAATGGAACGGCAACGAGCCGCCCGGCAATGAGCCCGAAGGCGAGGGCACCCGAGGCAATCAGCCAGTCTTGCCAGAAATCACGAAAGACCAGACGTTGATCGACCAGGTCGATGACGAAGAAACAGATCGACCACAGCAGTATCGCGCTGCCAAGCGGCTGGCCGCTGAGCAAATCGTCGAACAGCCCCAGCGGCAGCGGTGCCCAAATCGCCAACGTGTCGGGCCGGACCAGACGCCAGGCGAGCAGCATCATCAAGCCGAACGGCGGCAGATACGGGAAAGTCGCGATAATCGGCCAGACGGTGATCGCCGATCCAGCCATGATGGAAAGCGCCGGAAGCGCGCGCCGCCAACCCGCGCTGCGCGGTTCGTCGAACGGCCCGCGAACTGGGGCGATCACTGCACCGTACCAGGCTGTGACGGCGCCATCGGCATGAAGGCCTGCTGCACGAGCGCGAAATCTAGCGTGTCGGGTTGCGCGAAACTGCGCGCCAGCGCCGCGTCACCGGTCTTGCGTTGCACCACGCGCACGACGGGAATGTTCGGCGGAAAGATTCCGCCTGTGCCAGACGTCACGAAAATGTCACCGGGTTGGAAAACCGCGGTTGCCGACGCGACCGACCTAACGTCGAGCAGGCCATCGCCGCGACCCGCGACCAGGGCGGGTAAGCCGTCGCGCGTGCGGCGCACTGGGACGATACTTTCAGGGTCAGCAAGCAGAAGAACGCGCGCGGTATTCGGTCCAGCTTCCAAGACCTGACCGATCAGCCCTTCCGGCCCCCGTACCGGCTGGCCCTTGCGAATGCCCTGCCAAGCCCCCGCATTCAGCACGGCGAAACGGCGCGTACTCGATGCCGAGCTGCTGACCAATCGCGCGGCGACGACAGGTTCGCTGATCCGTTCGCGCAGCGCGAGCAATGCCTTCAGGCGGTGATTGTCGTAGGCAATGGCACGCGCGTGCAACACCAGGACCCGGTCGCCGGTTAATTGTCGGCGCAGCGTCGCGTTCTGATCGTGAACGGCAATGTAATCCGCTATCCCCGCCGGGATCGAGGCCACGCCGCGCCCGGCTCCCGCCACGACGCTGGAAATCGGCGTGGTCACCTCGGCGACCGTTGTTCGCAGGGCCGCAAAGGCCGGCGGATCAAGTGTCGAGAGCGCGATGAGCACCGCGCCGACCAGCGAGCCCGCGACCGCGATGACGTAACCGATAAAGAGCCCGTATTGCGCCCGCCGCGAAAAACCCGGACGCCGGTTGGCCGGCGGCGCCATCATTCCCCCACCATCTGCCAGCACCCGCCACTGCGGCGTGCGCCGAAACTTGCGTTATGCGCTGTGCAGCACACCGCGGAACATCGGATCCTCAAGCGCGCGGCCCGTACCGAGCGCGACGCAGGTAAGCGGATCCTCGGCAATGGTCACGGGCAGGCCGGTCTCGTCGCGCAGGACCTCGTCGATCCCCTGAAGGAGCGCGCCGCCGCCCGTTAGAACGATACCCTGATCGACGATATCAGCGGCCAGTTCGGGCGCCGTATTCTCGAGAGCGATGCGCACGCCCTCGACGATCGTTCCGACGGGTTCACTCAGCGCTTCGGCTATCTGACCCTGGTTGATCTGGATTTCCTTGGGCACGCCGTTGACGAGATCGCGGCCCTTAATGTGGATGGTCAGCCCGATACCGTCAGCCGGCGGCTTGGCAACGCCGACTTCCTGCTTGATCCGCTCCGCCGTCGCGTCTCCGATCAGCAGGTTGTGATTGCGGCGAACGTACGAAACGATCGCCTCGTCCATCTTGTCGCCGCCGACGCGCACTGACGTGGTGTAGGCAAGGCCTCGGAGCGAAAGCACAGCGACCTCGGTCGTACCGCCGCCGATATCGACCACCATTGAGCCGATCGGCTCGGTAACAGGCATATCGGCGCCGATCGCCGCCGCCATCGGCTCCTCGATCAGCCAAACCTGCGATGCGCCGGCGTTGGAGGCGGCATCGCGAATCGCGCGGCGTTCCACCGACGTCGAGCCTGACGGCACGCAAATCACGATCTGCGGCCAGCGCATGAAGCGCTTCTGCCCGCCATGCACTTTATGGATGAAGTGCTTGATCATTTGTTCGGCGACATCGATGTCGGCGATCACGCCGTCGCGCAGTGGGCGAATTGCCTGAATGCTGTCCGGCGTCTTGCCCATCATCAGCTTGGCGTCATCGCCGACCGCTTTGACGCGTTTCACGCCGTTGATCGTCTCGACCGCCACGACCGAGGGCTCGTTCAGCACGATACCGCGACCGCGTAGATACACGACGGTGTTCGCCGTACCTAGATCGATCGCCATGTCATGCGACGTTAGCCTGAAGAGATTTGAGAAAAAGCTCATCGATCGTTCCGTTCTATCACCACGTACACGCGGCGGGCCGTTCGTACCTGCGCATTCAAAAACTCAACACCGCCGCATTCAGAGCGATTGTTCCGCGCTCTGTCTGTCGTGTTAAACCGGGTCGCGGGATGGCTGCGCTTGGGCTAGACACTCACCCATGTCAATACGGCGCCTGCCCGAACATCTGGTCAATCGTATCGCTGCCGGTGAAGTGGTCGAAAGACCCGCCAGCGCGTTGAAGGAGTTGATCGAAAACGCGGTCGATGCGGGATCGACGCGGATCGCCGTGCGCCTGTCGGGCGGAGGAATCGATCTGATCGAGGTGACCGATGACGGGTGCGGCATGTCGTCTGCGGACATGGCGCTGGCACTGGAGCGACATGCCACCTCGAAATTGCCCGACGAAGCGATCGAAAACGTCGCCACGCTCGGATTTCGCGGCGAAGCGTTGCCGTCGATTGCGAGCGTCGCGCGGCTGACCTTGGAAAGCCGGGTTGGCGGCGCTGAAGGCTGGTCGCGCATCGTCGATAACGGTGCCCTTGTCGTCGACGGTCCTGCTGCGATCCCGCCCGGAACAAAGGTCCGGGTCGAACATCTGTTCGAACGCGTGCCCGCACGACGCAAGTTCCTGCGCTCCGCGAGGTCCGAATATGCGGCGAGCCTGGACGTTGTGCGGCGTCTGGCGATGGCGCGGCCAGACATCGCTTTCGCGCTGGAGCATGACGGGCGGCGCGTGTTGTCTGTGCCGGGGGGTGAGAGCTTGCCCGATCGCGTTGCTGCCCTTACCGATCGCGGGTTGATCGAAAACGGCATAATGATCGATCTGGAGCGCGAGGGCGTCGGTCTGGGCGGTATAGCAGGGTTGCCGACCTTCAATCGCGGCATCGCTGACCATCAGTATCTGTTCGTCAACGGGCGCCCGGTAAAGGACCGGCTGCTGATTGGCGCGGTTCGCGGCGCTTATGCCGATTTGCTCGCGCGCGACCGTCACGCGGTGGTTGCATTGTTCCTCGACGTGCCGCCCGACCAAGTCGATGTGAACGTCCATCCGGCAAAGACCGAAGTCCGTTTCCGCGAGCCGGC